>CAYSIU010000291.1:0-2213 GCA_964431095.1 uncultured Chitinophaga sp.
CTTCGTTGTTTGATTTTTTGACCATTTGTATTGATAAAAGAGATGAAAGTATATGGACAGGTTCATACGGCGGGAGGCTGCTGCATATAAAAGCGGGACCGGTTTTTGAAATTTACAAACAGAATTACCTGGGCCCTGCTGTCGGCGACCCGACGAGTTACCGGGTGGCGGGCCTGGCATTCGATGCAGTCAATAATTTATGGATCTCCAATTTCGGGTCGGCTCAACCCCTGCGGGTCCGTAAGAATGACGGGAGCTGGAAAAGTTTTGCATTGCCCTTTCCTTTATTTCAAAATGCGTTGTCGCAGATCGTGACCGACGACAATAACAATTTTATATGGATCGTGGCGCCACTGGGTAATGGATTGGTTTGCTATAGCCCCGGGGCTTCCATTGATGACACGAATGATGATAAATGGAAAAAAATCAGTTCCGGCGCCGGAAACGGGAACCTTCCTTCGAGCGATGTATTATGTGCTGCGAAAGACAAAAGTGGTTTTATCTGGGTGGGTACAACTGATGGAGTGGGAGTGATTCAATGTCCTGAACAGGTATTTGATAACCCAGGCTGTGATGCAGTGTGGCCCGTGGTGCCCAATGGAAATTTTGCGGGTTATTTGTTCAAAGGACAGGAAGTGAGAAGTATTGCCGTGGATGGGGCTGACCGGAAATGGATGGCCACCAGGAATGGAGTGTTCCTGGTCAGCGCAACCGGCGAAAAACTGATCTACCGGTTCACGGAAGATAACAGTCCCCTGCTAAGCAGTGATGTAAAAAAGATTGCGATCGATGGCAAAACAGGCGAAGTTTATTTTGCCACCCTGAAAGGGATCTGTTCCTTCCGGAGCACTGCCACCGAAGGTGCGGCCACCAATGAAGATGTTTTGGTATTTCCCAATCCCGTACCGCCCGGTTATTCGGGCACCATTGCCATCAGGGGTTTGGTGAACGATGCAATCGTAAAGATCACCGAAATGGACGGTCGGTTGATCTACCAGACCCGTGCATTGGGCGGACAGGCGGTATGGGATGGCAGGAATTACAGGGGACAAAAAATATCCACCGGGGCTTACCTGGTATTGGTCACCGATGATAGCAGGAAGGAACATATTGCGGGGAAAATATTTTTCATTAATAAATAAGGATGCCGGATAAATTGCACAAAACAAAAGGCATCGTTTTACGAACGGTGAAATATGGCGAGACCAGTATGGTGGTTACGATATTCACTGAATTGTTCGGGTTACAATCGTACCTGGTAAATGGCGTGAGAACATCCACAAAAAAAGGGACGGGTAAGGCCAATTTGTTCCAGCCCGCTGCCATTCTCGACCTGGTGGTATACCACAATGAATTAAAACACCTGAACCGGCTGAAAGAATTTAAATGGGGGACGATCTACCAGCATATTTTTTCGGATGTACCGAAAAATGCAGTAGCCTTATTCATGGTAGAGCTGCTGACCAAATGTTTGAAGCAACCTGAAAGCAACCCGGCTCTTTTTCATTTTGCTGAAGATGTTTTTAAAGTACTTGATGATAGTAGTGGCTCTGTGGCGGCTAATTTGCCCCTGTTCTTTGCCCTTCATCTCACGCATTTCTTCGGCTTCCGGATCGATGATAATTACAGTGAAGCAAGGCCCTGGCTCGATCTGCAGGAAGGCAACTTTGTGAAAGAACGACCGGGGCACCCTTATTTCCTCGAAGACAAACAAGCACTGATCACTTCTCAGTTATTAAAAGTCCGACAACCGGACGAACTGGTACAGCTGAAACTCAATCATGATTTCAGGCGGAATTTATTGCAGCGCTATGAAACCTACTATGCCCTGCATATCCAGGATTTCGGGACGATGAAGACCTTGCCGGTATTGCGTGAGATATTAAGCTAAACCCAACCTTCCTGGATAGCAACTTTTACGAGCGCCGCGGTGTTTTTTACATCCAGTTTTTGCAGCAGGTGGTTACGATGGTTTTCTACCGTTCTAATGCTTAAACTGAGTTTGTCGGCAATTTCCTTGTTGGAAAGCCCGGCTGCTATCCATTCCAGTATTTCTTTTTCCCGCCGGGTAATAACAAAGCGGGATTTTTTTTCAGAAAAGCTTTTTAGTAATTGTTTGCGGATCGGTTCATGCAGGTACTGGTCGCCCCGATGCACGGTTTCTATAGCCTCGAGTATGATTTCACTGCTGGCGTCTTTAAGCAGGTAGCCCA
>CAYSIU010000291.1:2223-4414 GCA_964431095.1 uncultured Chitinophaga sp.
TTTTTTGGGTGTGATCCTAGGAACCCTGTGTGTGCTTTTTTTTTTACTGGGTGTATGTTTTAATGTTTTTTTCGTGGGATTATTTTAATATCGGGATATTTTTTTGAGAGGATCCCTGCCAGTTCGATACCTGACTGACCGGGCATCTGGATGTCCAGCATCAATACGTCCGGCTGGCTGGCCTGCAATCCTGTTAAAAGGGCTTCGCCATTTTTATAGATTCCCGACAACCCGATGCCGGGCATCAAAGCAAGCATTTTTTGCAGCCCGTTCAGTATGATCTCCTGGTCATCGGTTATGGAGACGCGTATCATCGTTACTTTTTCTACGGTGATTCATATTCAATATAGACACTGGTGCCTTTCCCTTCGACACTTTGGATATCCAGTTTACCGCCGGTCTCTTTTATTCTTTCCCGGATATTTTTTAATCCCATGCCAGCCTGGTGGGTGAGGGTTGTTTTATTGATCCCCACACCATCGTCTTCGACGGTAATGTGCAGGCCCCCGTCATCCTGGAAAGCGATCTGTACCAGCGCATTACTCGCCCGGGAATGCTTTACAATATTATGAACAAGCTCCTGGATAATCCGGTATACCGATAATTCAAAATTCGGATCGGAGATTTTTTTACTGCCAAAAGTCTGGAAATCGATCTGGGCATTACTTTTTTCGGATATCCGTTGACAAAACACCTGCACCGCTTTTACCAGCCCTTCCTGCAACAGGATCTCGGGCATCAGGTTCCGCGCAGCCTGTCGCAGTTCAGTACCGGCTTCTTCCAGCAACTTTAATCCCTGCAGGAAATCGGCTTGATTTTCTTTTTGAGGATTGTTTTTCACTAATTCAAATTGCATCTTTGCCCCCGTCAGCAGGCCCCCGATCCCATCGTGTAATTCCCGTGCAATCCGGGTTCTTTCTTTTTCTTCACCGGCGATCGTAGCATTCAACCGTTCGATCTTTATTTTCTGCTGCAGGTTCTCGATACTCTGCTGCTGCAGTTTTTGTTTATGGATATTTCTTCTTCTCCACATGATAAGCAACAGGGCCAGGAACAATAAAAGTGCCACTGCACTTCCGATGACGACGTTCTTATTTCTTACTTTATTATTTACTCTGGCGATCGTGAGTTGCTGCTCCAGGAGCTCTTTGTCTTTTTGTGCGATCCGGTAGCGGATCTCCTGGCGACTGATCATATCGAGCTTTTCCTTCCGCGAAAGACTGTCATTTAATGAAAGATAAATGTTCTTATTCGCCAGCGCCTGCGGGTAATTGCCGATGGCTTCATAGGAATTGGCCAGGTTTTTATAGGCTTCCACCACTTACTCTCTTAAATGACCACCTGTTGTTCTTAGTTTATCCAGCTATTGTTGCAGCATGGTGATAGTGGCAGGATATTGTTTTAACTCGTAAAAAGCCTTTCCTTCCAGCAAACCCGTAAAAGCCATAAAAAAGGAGAGGTAGTTACTCTGTGCCGGGTCTTTACCCAGTTCCTTTACCTGGTTGATATAAGGAATGGCTTCCGAAGGACGATTTTGATCCAGATAAGTACCCGCAATATTGGTTAGCGTGGATATTTTCCGCAACACATTGATCTTTTTGAGTCGTTCCGAGGATTGCAGGAATTGGACATAATAAAACCGGGCGCTGTCAAATTCTTTTATACCATGATAGTAAATACCCTGTAAAAAATAAACGCTGCTTTTGGCGTTGGCCGTGTCATGGATCAGGAGCGAGATGTCCTTTGCTTTCTGAACATAGCCCCGGATCGTATTGCTGATCTTTTCATCTTTATAATTTCCTTCCAGCAGATTGATCCAGAAGATGGCCAGCTTGGTATAGATCTCGATCATAAATTCCGGCCGCATGCCAGACCCGGATTCTGCTTCATCACCCAGCAGGTAATAGTAATAAGCCGATGAATCTGTCCGCCCCTGTTCATCGTAGGCTTCTGCCAGTAACAGGTGCGTATCGGCCTTATTTTCGGGTGCTGCTACTTCCGTTTCAAAAAGCGCCAGTGCCTTTTGTGCCAGCTTTACAGAAGTATCGATATTACTCCCGAAATACCATCTGCCAAGCCGGGCATACGCCAGCGCTTTTCCCTTTGCATACTTTAATTCAATGCTCTTATTCAGCGCATCATTAATTATTTGAAGAGCTCTTTCCGGCTGGCTATCCCTGAGTTCCCAACT
>CAYSIU010000292.1:0-4377 GCA_964431095.1 uncultured Chitinophaga sp.
CCAACTAGTAGACCATCTGCTTGGTTTTATCTTCATGTTGCTTATTTCCTAAATGAATCATGTATTCTTTGTTTTGTATTTTTTTTTTCAGGGAACCGAACTCAGTATTGTTCAGCAGGGCTACACTCTCCACCGGGTAACCCAGGAGATTATGTGCGGCCTTTTTATTCTTTTCATTGAGGAATTCAAGCGTCTCGGTGAGCTCTACGCCTTTTACATGTGAAAGGAATATCATAAGGTCATCCGAACTGATGCTGTTCAGGATCTTTGAGGCCTCCTCTTTGGAGAGTTCGGGGATAATCTGCTTCTGTACCAGATGGTCGAGGTAGGGAAATAATAATATCCTGTTTTTTTCCGGGAATGACAGGAATGCTTTGATGGCGGATGGAGCAGGTAAATTCAGGAAGATCTGTGCCACTTCGGCTGGTTGGATGACCTTATCTCCCTTTGTTGAAAAACGAAACAGACCCGCAATATCACCTCGTAATATTTTTTTACGGATTTCTTTTAATATCATGGGTTATTTTTTAAAGATAATTCCGGTTAAAAACTAAAAACCCCTCCTCTTTTCTTTTTCCACTTCGAATAAAGGGCTTTGGCCTGCTGTACAAGGGTAATGAATTCTTTTTGCAACAGGTCGCCGCTGCCGGAGGAAGAAGTCGCCAGAGAAATGATTTCATTCCACTCTACGCCTTTTACAAAGGGAGAGTTGCGGAGCAAAGACCCGAACATGGCCACCGCCACAGAGAACTGGTGGCTTTTGTTCAGTTCGGAAAAAGGGGTGAATGTAAAATTGCCGCTATAACTGAAATTGCATTCCTTTTCATCATGAGGGTGCCGGTATTGAAGCCTGACCGTGGCAAATTTACCCGGGGTAAAATTATTTTTCACGGCTGTTTTATTGGCTTCAGTGGGTACAATCTCAAACAATGCGATCATGGAATAGCCGGAGCCGATCTCTCCGCCCTCAATCGCAGACAAAGAATCCCTTAATGCACCTACTTTATTATCAAAACCGATCAAACGATATTCTTTTACATAGTCGGGGTTAAACTCCACATTCATATATACGTTATCTGCTACGGCGTACAAGGTTTGCGTAAATTCCTGCAGCAATACTTTTTCTGCTTCCTTAAAATTATCCAGGTAGGCATAATTACCATTCCCCTTCTGGGCGAGTGTCTGGATCTTGGAATCTTTATAATTTCCCATTCCCACACCCAGGCAGGTAAGGTAAATGCCCGATTCCCTTTCTTTTGAAATGAGCTCATCCAACTCCGCTTCGGTGTTCATCCCTACATTGAAATCCCCGTCGGTGGCCAGGATCACCCGGTTGTTTCCGCCGTCGATAAAGTGATTGCGGGCAACACTATAAGCCAGTTTGATCCCGGATTCGCCCGGGGTGGAGCCGCCCGGTTCCAATTCGTCAATGGTTTTTAAGATCTTCTCCTTCTCCGCCCCGCCGGTAGAATTCAGCATCACACCTGTAACGCCGCCATAGACCACAATCGCTACAGAATCCTTATCCCGAAGATTATTGACCAGGAGCCGGAAAGCCGATTTCAGGAGGGGCAGGCGGTTGATCATATCCATCGAACCCGAAACGTCGATTAAAAAAACGAGGTTACTGGGCGGAAGTGAATCCAGATTGAGTTTTTTGGAAGAAAGGTTGACAAACAGTAACTGGTTGTCATCATTCCAGGGACAGGAGCTCAACGTCGTGCTGATATTGAAAATATTATTGCCCTCAGGTGCGTGGTAATCGAGGTTAAAATAATTCAGCATTTCTTCGATACGTACCGCGTCGGGCGGCACCAGCGAATTCAGCGTGATGAATCGTCGTATATTGCTGTATGAGGCCCTGTCCACATTCAACGACATGCCCGTGTTGGGAAATTTCCGGGTATTGATAAAATGATTTTCGAGGAGACTGGCGTAGGTCTCTTCGCCTGTAAACCAGGTTTTCTGTTCTTCTTTATCCAGGTCCCTCGTCAGGGAAGATAATTTGTCACGACGGATGGTGGAAGCCGAAATGGGTAATAATTTCAGCCTTACGCTTGCATAATTGTCCGCATTCAACACGGTTTTTTCCGTATGGTAACCTTCCATTGAAAAGCTGAAGGAATCCACTTGCTGGCTGGAGACGATCCCGAAAGTTCCCTGGGTACCGCTCCGGAAAAGATAACCGGTCCTGATCTGCAGGATGCTTACATTTTGCAAAATATTCCCAGCCTCATCCTTTACCTCCCCTCGCATGTAAAACTGCTGGGCGCATAAGGACGAACTAAATAAAAGAAAGATGAGTATATGACAAGTGGTCTTCAAATGGATATTTTAACCCGATAAGTTACAAAAAAACAGGGACAGATTCTTATGATCATACCACCTGGTAAATTTCTTTCAAATTACGGCCAAGACCATCATAGTCAAGGCCATAACCTACTACAAATTTGTTGGGAATAACAAAACCCACATAATCTAACGTCAACGCATACTCTGTTGCTTCCGATTTATGAAGCAAGGCTGCAATTTTCAATGACCGGGGCTGCTGGTGAAGCAATTTGGGTAAAAAATTATGCAAGGTTTTCCCGGTATCTACAATGTCCTCTACAATGATGATCTCCTTGCTGAAAATATCATCTTCCATGCCGATAGAAGTCACGACATTCCCCGATGATTTCATGCCTTTGTAAGAAGCAAGTTTTATAAAACAAAGCTCCGCTTCAATCGTCAGGTGACGGAACAGGTCGGCCGCAAACATGAATGAACCATTCAGGATGGCGATGAACATGGGCCGCTTTCCCGCATAATCCCTGCTGATCTGGTCCGCCATTTCCTTAACCCGTTGCCTGATGGCGGCTTCGGTCAGGTAGACCTCAAATGACTTATCATGGACTTTGATGGGGGGCATACAAATGCAGTGTTTTTAGTTGCCGTTCGTGGTTTTATTAACGGGGAGGATGGAATAATTGTTTTTCAGTGTTCTCACGGGCAGGGAAGATGATTTTTTCTTCAGGTTCAGCTGTTCACCTATTGCCGGCATCTCTCCTTCTTTGAGCCAGTTCAGTTCCCGCAAGCTTTCCAGCCGGATGCCCTCCTCCTGTGCGATATCATGCAGGCTCTCCCCCGGTTGTACCTGGTGAAAATCATTCGCCCCTGTTTTGCGTTTACGCTGAAGATAGATCAGCTGGTCCTTATCCAGCATCTCGGCTTCCGGTATTTCATTAAACTCAAAGAGCCTGGAAAGATCAACTTCATATTGTTTTGCAAGTCCAAGAAAGGATGTTCCTTTCCTGGCGTAGACCACTTTTGTTTCATTGATCCTGAATTCACCATCCGGGTAGTTTGTTTTTACACTGGTCTTTTCTGTTTCCACCGGGTCATTATTGAGCTTGCCGGGTTCAGTCGTTGTCAGCTTTGCCGTATCATCACCGGTCATCCTGCCCAATGCCATCCAGGTATAATCCTGGAGGTGGTAATCCTCGATAAGTTTTATCAATGCTTCGGGGTATTGGGGATTGGTAGCATAGCCTGCCTTTTTTAAACCATAGGCCCAGCTGGTATAATCAGAAGGGTCAAATTCAAAAAGAAATGCATAGCGCTGGCTGTTCTTCAGGAAATCGGAATGATCCCGGTACGAGTCTTCAGCACTTGGATATTTCCGAAAGCATTCGCCTTTGGCATCATCAGTATGGTACACCGATTCACCGGTCCAGTTGGATTTGCATTTTATCCCGAAATGATTATTGGATTGCAGCACCAGCTGGCTGGTGCCCGCGAGGGTCTCATGGATCCCCTGTGCCAGGGTAATGGAAGCCGGTACCCCGGTCCGTTTCATCTCCGCGATCGCCAGGTCTTTATACTGCTCAATGTATTTTGAGATCGGGTCCGGTTGCTGGGCATAGGAATGAAGGGATGCCAGTACAATAAAAATGACAGGAATGGTTTTCATTTTTTGCATTGGTACTAATTATTACATTTTTCGCATCAGGTAAAGCCCGTCCCTGATGGTCAATACTACCTTTTCAATATCAGTTCTCCCTTTTATAAACTCGTTGAAGGCCTGGATCCCCCGGGCACTCTTTCCCGTCGCATTCTTCTCCAGCACCTGGCCATGAAAGAAGATATTGTCTGCTAAAATAAAGCCGTTTTTCCGCAACCTTGGAAAAACGAGGTTAAAATAATCAATATAAGCAGGTTTATCAGCGTCTATGAATACAAGGTCCCATGTTTCATTCAGCCCGGGAATGATCTCTTCCGCAGTACCGGTATGCAGGATTATTTTCCCCGAAAATAAAGACCTGTCGAAATAGGATCGGGCTCTTTTTGCGTCTTCTGCCCTTACTTCGATCGTGTGCAGCAGACCGTCCCCCGTAA
>CAYSIU010000293.1:0-3365 GCA_964431095.1 uncultured Chitinophaga sp.
AATATCAGCCAAAAGATCGAAAGCAAGCAACCGGCACTTCGGATTGATTTTGGCCAGGTGATCGGTGATATGCTCGGCGACCTGATGGCATCTGTTCAACCGATCGAGGTAAAAATCTTTGGAGATAACCAACAAAAATTACAGGAACTGTCAAAAAAAGCTGCTGAGATCATCAGCACTGTAAAAGGTACGGCTGATGTTTTTGATGGGATCGTGATCGCCGGACCCTCCATCTCCGTCAAGCCCAATTATTCATTGCTGGCCCAGTACGACATAACACCCGCCAACCTGCAATACCAACTGCAATCATCGCTGGAAGGAAATGTGGTGGGCAGTTTGTTTGAAAAAGAACAATACACCCCTGTTCGGCTGATCTACCCAGGCACTCGTAAACTCGGTATTGCATCCATCAATCAAATGCAGGTATTTCTGCCCAGTGGCAGGCTAAAGCCCATCAAGGATCTGGCCGATATTGCTGTTCGGCCGGGAGATGCTGAAATTCAGCGGGAGAACCTGCAATCCATGGGAGTGGTAACGGGAAGGCTGGAAAACCGCGATCTCGGAAGTGTGATGAAAGAGATACAGGAAAAGATCTCGTCGGGGCTCAATCTACCCCCGGGTTATCATGTGGGATATGGTGGATCGTATGCCGAACAGCAACGATCCTTCAAGGAGCTACTGATGATATTGATCACTGCCAGCCTGCTGGTATTTTCTGTGATCCTGTTTTTGTTCCGCCAAATCCGTGTCGCCCTGTTGATTTTAGTACTGGCCGTGTTGGGTATATCAGGCAGTTATCTGGGGTTATACCTTACTCACACGGCCCTGAATGTCGGAAGTTATACAGGCCTGATCATGATCGTTGGAATCATCGGTGAAAATGCCATTTTTACTTTCCTTCAATTCCGGGAATCCCTTCATGAAAAAAATGTGAACGATTCCATCGTCTTTGCAATTTCTACCCGCCTTCGTCCCAAGCTGATGACAGCATTGGGCGCCATCATTGCATTAATGCCGCTGGCCCTGGGGATCGGGACAGGGGCCCAGCTCCATCAACCGCTGGCCATTGCGGTCATTGGCGGGTTTATAATTGCTTTACCTTTATTACTTATTGTTTTGCCCAGCCTGTTGCGCCTGATATACAGAAAACATCAGCCGCATGAGAAAGGGTGATTTCCCGTAGGTCATCGTTAAAATGGTTTACATGAAGATTTTTACCAGTTTGACTTTTTGCATCTTCTTTTTTTTGGTTGTCCGGGGGCAAAACACTGTTTCATTCATAGTTACCGATGCCGCTTCGGGTGAAAAACTTCCCGGGGTTTCTGTCGTAATAGAAAAGACCCAAAAGGGGGGAACCACTGATTCTGCCGGGGTGATCATTTTAAAAAATATCCCTCCCGGACCCCGGAAATTCAGCTTTTCCATTATCGGTTACGAGACAAAAACCGTCAGTTATGTTTTCCCGATAAGCATCCTATCGATTACCGTGGAAATGGAGAGGGCGGAAGAGGAAAAAATGGAAGAAGTAATCGTTTCCTCTTCGCGCACCGATTCAAGAATCGAAAACACTCCTACCCGGGTAGAGGTGCTGGGTGCTGAAGAAGTGCAGGAGGAAAGTGGTGTAAAGCCGGCGGAGATAGCGGGTTTGTTGAGTGATGTGGCGGGTATTCAATCGCAGCAAACTTCTTCCGTAACCGGCAATATCGATCTCCGCATCCAGGGATTGCCGGGTGGCTATACTCAGCTATTGAGAAATGGCATGCCTTTATTCGGCGGTTATGCCAGCAGCTTCAGTATTTTGCAAATTCCACCCCTTGACCTGAAACAGATCGAGATCATCAAGGGTGCCAGTTCCACTCTTTATGGAGGCGGCGCTATTGCGGGAATGATCAACATCATTTCAAAAAAACCCGTGATGGGGGTCGAGGAGCGATACCTGTTATTGAGTCAGTCAACGCTTCGCGAAAGTAATATCAATATTTACCTGTCAGACAGGGACAGGAAAAGAGGCTATACCTTTTTTGCTGGTGGCACTTACCAAAAACAAAGGGATCTGAACAAGGATGGCTTCAGTGAAGTCCCCTTGATCGAAAATGTCTTTATTCACCCCACATTCTTTATCTACCCGAATGATAATAACAGCATTTCCGTTGGTATCAACAGCATTTTTGAAGAACGAAAAGGCGGAGATATGCTGGTATTAAGAAACAGGAGAGACAGCGTGCACCAGTTCATCATTGAGAACCACTCCTACCGTAATACGATGGATGCCGTATGGGAGCGGAAAATCAACAGGACAGATAAATTTACCTTAAAAGGAATCGTTAACTGGTATTACCGCAACATCACTACCCGTGTATTCGGTATGAAAGCAAAACAGCTTTCTTATTTTACGGAAGGCGCCTATGTCATGAAAAAAACAAAACATGACCTGGTAGCCGGGTTCAATGTCAGTGGTGAGAATTTTATTAAAAAACTTCCCGACAGCACTTCTATCAAAGACTATCACTTTTTTACCCTGGGACTGTTCTTGCAGGACGATTGGAGGGTTCATTCCAAATTTATCGTCGAGGGTGGTCTTCGGGCAGATTTTCACAATCAATACGGGGTCTTTGTGCTTCCGCGGATCTCGTTGCTGTACAAGATCAATCCTGCTGTCACCACCAGGCTGGGTGGAGGGTTGGGTTATAAAATACCCACGCTGTTCAATAGCGAAGTAGATGAACGGGATTACTATATCCTGCGTTTTGATAAGGATAATGCGATAAAAGCTGAAAGATCAGAAGGGATCAACTGGGATATCAATTTTAAAAAACAAGCCGGCAATGTTACGGTCACGGTGAACCAATCCTTTTATATCACCCGGATCAATCACCCTTTAGTAGCTTTTACCCCACCGGGATCGATTATTTATTACACCGAAACCAAACCACTGGTTACAAAAGGGTCGGAGACCTGGCTGCAGGTCGCTTATAAAGGTTTACAGGCCTACCTGGGTTATACGCTGACAGATGCGAGGAGAAAATACGATCCGCTTCATCCGCATCTTGACCTGAGCGCCCGGAACAAATTTGCCAGCGTCGTATCCTATGAATTTTCAAAACATTTCCGCGCCGGCCTGGAAGCTACCTATACCGGCCGGCAATATCTTGAGGATGGAAGCCAGACTCCTTCTTTTCCAACCATGGCTGGAATGATACGATATGATATCGGTCGTTTTTCATTGGCACTAAACGGGGAAAATCTATTCGATTATCGCCAGACAAAAAAGGAAGCCATACTTATCCCCCCACCCACAAACCCCGGTTTCAAACAGATCTGGGCACTAATCAGGGCGGCGAAGGAGTTGGGCGGACGCGGGTTCG
>CAYSIU010000293.1:3375-4370 GCA_964431095.1 uncultured Chitinophaga sp.
ATCAGGAACGAGAATTTCACTAACGCGCAGTCATCCTCCGCGGAAATGGTATATTATTTCATTTTTAACTGCGTGACCAGGAGAGTCTCTTTGATTTCCTGGTGATCCGGCTTATCTTGGTTGTTCTTTCAAACCCATCTAAAATGCCAAAAAAGAAATGAAGTCAGCGCTCTTGCTTATTATTTTCCTGGTCTCATCCGCCTGTCTGAAGATAAAAGGTCAAATTCCTGATTCGCTGAAAATGATGCCGGGAGAGAAAGAAATCCTGGCATCAAAGAAAGATGGGCCGTGCCTGACAATCAACCGCCCCCTGTATAGACAAATGATCATACCGGCCGTCCTGACCTCTTATGGATTTATAGCGTTGAACAATACTGCACTGTCGGCACTGGATAATCATATAAAAGAAGAAGTGTGGACAAAACATCTGCATCCTACGCTTGTAGTGGATGACTACCTCCAGTACCTACCGGGACTTTCTGTGTATGGATTGAATGTACTGGGCATAAAAGGGAAAAACAATTTCCGGGACAGAACGACACTTTACCTTCTTTCGTCCGTACTGATGACCATTACTGTTCAATCAATAAAAGGCATCAGCCGGCAATTGCGGCCGGATAGCATCGGCAATAATTCTTTTCCCTCGGGACATACTGCTACCGCATTTGTCGGGGCCGAATTTTTGAACCAGGAATATAAAGACCGGTCGCCCTTGTACGGAATAGCAGGATACAGCCTTGCTGCAATCGTGGGCTATATGCGTATCTATAATAACAGGCATTGGTTCAAAGATGTGGTGGCGGGGGCCGGAATCGGGATGGGTATCACAAAATTTATTTATTGGCTTTATCCCAGGGTAAAACAAAAATTTTTCGGCAATAAATATTCCCGTACCCGGTTAAATACTCTGTATTAAAACCACATAAGGAGTTAATAGTAACCATAGAAGAAATTCAACTGCAGACTGTTTACATCTGAACGGTCGCCGGGCTTCG
>CAYSIU010000294.1:0-4357 GCA_964431095.1 uncultured Chitinophaga sp.
TCGGTGTTATGTAATTATCGGTTATTTCGCGCGATGCGATCATGATCTTTTTGACGCGGATCACAAAAGAGTCATCATTGGTAAAAGTAATCCGCAGCCACTCCTCTGCAATGATTTCCGGGGACAGGGAATAATCCCAGCATAACCTCCCGAATGCATACCAGTTGGCCTGTGCAAACGGATGACCGCACCAGTTGATATCCGTACCGATATTGGATACTCCTGCCATCCCATTCAATGAATGATCGTTCAATGTTCCATCGATGATCTTTGCCACCGTGCTTCCCTTTCCTTTAGCGTATGTATCGGATTCAAGACATTCTTTGAAAAGAGGAGCGAGGTAAACGAGTTGGGTGGCCTGCCCTAGGTATTCCTGGGTGATCTGGAACTCCATCATCAATGGGGTCCTGGGCATGGCCCCGAACAAAGGATGAAAAGGTTCCCTGGGTTGAAAATCGATCGGGCCGTTCTTCACCTGCACCATTACATTGGACCTGAATTTTCCATCCAGGGGCACAAATTCGTTATAGGCTTGCTTGTGGCGGTCTTCCGGCACTTCATTACTGTAAACAAAGGCCCTCCACATTACGATGCCTCCATGTGGGGCCAATGCATCAGCCAGCATATTGGCTCCATCGGCATGATTCCTTCCGTATTTCTGTGGCCCGGGTTGTCCTTCGGAATTGGCTTTGACCAGGAAACCGCCGAAGTCGGGTATCAGGGAATAGATCTCATCTGCTTTTTTCTTCCACCAGTCCCGCACAGCTGCATCCAATGGGTCGGCTGTCTTTAGTCCTCCGATCTCGACCGGTGCACTGAACCGGGCCGTCAGGTAGACTTTTATTCCATAGGGGCGGAATGTATTGGCCAGTGCTGCCACTTTTTCCAGGTAGGGTGTGGTGAGTATCGTAGCATTGGCGTTCACGTTGGTGAGTACGGTTCCATTGATCCCGATGGAGGCATTGGCCCTGGCGTAATCTTTATAACGTTGGTCAATATAACCCGGCAGCAGGTGCCAGTTCCAGATGGAAAATCCTGCGTATCCGCGTTCTACAGTCCTGTTCAGGTTATCCCAATGGTCCAGCAACCTGAGTTTTAGCCGCGGTGCGGATACAATATGCAATGATGTAATCTGCTGGCCGGTCTGGATCAATCGCAAGAAATGAAAGACCCCGTATAAAACCCCGATATCAGTATTGGCCGTAATGACGGTGCAATTTTTTCCATTGATGGTCCTTGAAATAATGACAAACCCCTCCGCACCCGCCTTTGCCAGATCTGCCTGCAGGTTCAATGAGTTGATCACAGGTGTGGCGGCCACGCCTACTATGATACTGCCATTATTTTTTATGACAGGGCTGAAAGAAACAGGAATGTTAAGCAAGCCATGGATACCGTTCGCCAATTCTTCTTTTGCGGCATCCATTGTGGCTGATGTACCACCTATATATATTTCATTTAACTGCGGCCGGTACAGGGAAAGGAGTTTTTTATCGATTCGTTTGTAGCGCAGCCACAGGTCGTACCCGTCTTCTGCTAAAATGCTGCAGGAGAGAAGAAGCAATGCCGGAAGAAAAAATTTTTTCATGTTGTATCAGCCTTACCCCTGGTGGGCTGTCTCTTCAATGAAGATTTTCGAATGATCAGATCGGAACGGATCACAATCGTGTGGGTATGTTTGATATTGGAAACGCCGTTTAAATGATTGATCAGGTTCCGGGCGGTAATTTCTCCCATTTCCATCCCCGGGTAGTTGATCGTAGTCAGTTGCGGTTCGATGATCTTGCTGATGACATCATTATTGAATCCCACCACGGCTATATCTTCAGGGATCTTTATACCATGTTCTTTCAGTGTCTGCATACATACCGCAGCGGAGAAATCATTGGTGATAAAGGCGCCGTCGGGGAGAGGTTTCATTTTCAGGATCTCCAGGGCCGCTTCCACACCGCATTGTTCACTGAGGTCTTTGATCAGTACTTTCTCTTTTTCATAAGCGATGTCATGATCATACAAAGCATCTGCATAACCCTTGTGCCGTTGGGAATACACATTTCTGTTCAGGCTGGCGGTCACCATCACGATACGTTTACAGCCCTGTTCGATGAGGTGCTGCGTAGCCTGGTAACCGCATTTATAATTATCAATGATCACTTTGGTGTTCTCGCTTCCTTCTTCCACCCGGTCAAAGAAAATGACCGGGATGCTTTTTTGTTCAAAGGATTTATAATGATCGAGTCCTTTTGTATCAAATGCAAGAGACGCAATTAAACCATCCACTCTTTTATGAAATAGGTTGGATGCATTGGCCGCTTCTTTTTCGAAGCTTTCAGAAGAGTGCGCAATGATCAGGTCGTAACCGGCTTCGGTAGTTATTTTTTCAATGCCTGCCAATACGGAAGTGATGAAATTACTGTTCAGCTCATGCACGATCACCCCGATGGTATTGGTCTTTTGTTTGCGGAGATTGCTTGCAAAATTATTGTGACGGTACCCCAGTTCCCGGGCCACCTGCTGTATTTTTTTCCGGGTATTCTTATTGATGGCCGGGTGATCTTTCAACCCACGGCTTACCGTAGCCGAGGAAAGATCAAGCTGCTGGGCAATATCATAAATGGTGACGTCTTTTTTAGGCTTCATTTGCAATCGGTTGCATAAAAATCGGAAAATTTTTTTTAATTACTGCAATTTGTTTTTTAAGGAAGAATCACGGATGACCAGCTCAGAACTCAATATGATCCGGTTGGTGGTAAGGATGCTGGAGATACCCTTCAGGTGATTGACCAGGCTGCTGACGGCCGCTTCCCCCATCGTATAGCCTGAATAGTTAACGGTGGTAAGGTTAGGCTCCACCACTTTGCTGATGGGATCGTTGTTGAAGCCGGCAAAAGCGATATCGGCCGGAATCCGGAACCCTGAAGCTTTCAAAAGAATCATACAATGCACGGCAGCGGTATCATTGGCCGAAAACACCCCGTCGGGCTTTTTTTTCATTTTCAGGATATGACGGGCGGCTTCGGCCCCGGCTTCCTCATCCAGTTTACTGATATAGATGAGCTTTTCATCATAGGGTATTTTATGGTCCTTCAGGGCTTGTTTGTACCCGTTCACCCTTTCTGCATAAACATTTCTCAACCGGTTGCCACCCAGGTGCATGATCCGGCTGCAACCCTGTTCTATCAAGTGTTTCGTGACTTCATAGGCCGCTTTATGGTTGTCGATAATGATACAGGTGTTATCATTGCGGGGATCGATGCGATCAAAGAAAACCACAGGTATGCTCTTATTAAAAAAAGGCCGGAAATGGTCCATATTCTTTGTGTCATAAGCGAGGGAAACCAATAACCCATCCACCCTTTTGTGGAACATGATGTGGGCATTGGCGACCTCTTTTTCGGCATTTTCCAGCGATTGGCTGATGATCAGGTTATATTGTTCACGGGTAGCTATATTCTCCATGCCGGAAAGGACCGATGCCATAAAATAACTATTGAGCCGGGGGACGATCACCCCCAGGGTATGTGTCTTTTTGCTCCGCAGGCTACTGGCAAAAGTGTTGGAGCGGTATCCCAGCTCCCGGGCGGCTTTAAGGATCTTTTTCCGGGTATTCTTATTGATGGCGGGATGGTCCTTCAGGCCCCGGCTTACCGTGGCGGGGGAAATCTCAAGGTGCCGGGCAATATCATAGATCGTTATTTCTTTCTCCGGCCTCATAGTACAAATAAAAGCAGCTTTTTCAAAAAAAAAAATTCGGTTCAGGGTCTAACCGAAAACCGGGCGGGCTTCTAACACGGGCGTGTTTTTGAGCATTACCAATTCCCCATCACGAAAAAAATGTTTCAGCTCAGGGAATCGTGGATGCTCGATCGTCCGGGACGCACGATGCAGAACCATCATGCGCGAATCTTCGCGATGTGGCAGCGGGCGCTGCGCGATCAAATCTTCCGGCAGCGGATAATCGTAGTCACTTAGTTTCGAGCTCATCTGTAGCCGTCGAACTTACTCGCATCGACAGGTTCTTGTGAAGAGGAGCGCGAGCTTTTAGCTCGTTCGTCATAGCATGTCGCCAAGAATCACTTGCCGCTGATCAACAAAACAATTGTCCATTTAGACAAAACTCTACATGATCGGCCATGCTTCGTCCGGCGGTCGATTTGGTTTTGTCTGCGCTGAAACAGATTCAGCAGAACGCTGACAAAAGACCTTGTGCGTCCCGCAACGCAATCAATCGGCTTCTTGCAGCCGACGTCAGTGCGCCGGAAAAGCTCGATGTCTTCGGCTCGGAAGGAGTGGGCGGATCAAAGGTCGACATGCTGGCTTCCGTCGAGCTCGATCACGAGGCGCTGCTCGTGTGCGA
>CAYSIU010000295.1:0-4339 GCA_964431095.1 uncultured Chitinophaga sp.
ATTTAATCGAGCCGAGACGCGGCAAAGCCGGTCTCGGTGCCGACCGTAGCGTCGGCATCCCTGCGGGGTCACGAAGTGAGCCCATCCCTCGCGATAGCGGGGGATTTTTTCATTTCACTTCGTTTATTTTATAGAGTACATAGCCTTTTAACTGGTAATTCGACAGAACAGTTTGAGCGGTCAGGGAAATTTTAATACCCGGTAACAAGTCCTCTTTATTCACTTCTTGTACGGCCATTGCCTGGCCGCAGGCGATGAACCGGGCCCCGGTTTTATTCACCAGGTCATTGATTAACGAAATATTGGGGTTATTCAGGTTATATGCTTTTTGATAGTTGCTGTTATTTGATATGGACACGAGGGCTTCCCCATGTACCACGATAACCGGGATGATCTTCTTCAACGGGATCCCCGATGCCACATGCAGGTTGATAATCCTGATGATCTCATTCAGCCCGCCATTGATCTCCCCGGCTATCGAATCAGGGTTATTGTAGGTGAGTTCAAACAAAAGTTTGTAATCCATGTTCACATCTGGTACTTCGTCAGTATATTTTACCGGAACAACACCGCTGAAATCCCCGGCTTTCAGCAAAGGGTATTCGATCTTTGGCTTGATCTTTTCCAGTTTCTCCTGCAAGGCGAACTGTTTTTCGATCCTTACCGAATCGTTATGTACAGCAGTACGGATCGCGCTTTCTTTTTTGGTTTTCAGGTCGCTTTCTTTGGCGCCGGGTTGGCCATTGCTGAAAAGAGACAACATAACCAATGTCAGCAGGAATAATGATCTTTTCATGTCAGTTATTTATTTAAATGTACTCGATTCATCGAAAATATTTTGGTATTAAAATTGTCTGGGGTTTGAATGGTCGGATTTACCCCTGGTCCTGCAGCATCAAGGGGTTTCATTTTAAAATTACAAACCCATCTAATGGGCAGATGACTCTTGATTGATGACTGCAAATGGCCAGTTGCCCGCTACTAACTGCGAAAGGAATACAATCCCCAGTTGTTGATAAGTCCGGATCCTAACCACAAAGCTGGTTTCGGTATATTTGCCCAGCCCCTTTTAATCCTCCAGGGGAGGTTTTAATGGGGTGTACGGAAATACTTATGAATAAAACCCTCTTCGCATTCGACGGAGAGCCGGAGGTGAACATGGCAAAAGAAAAGGAAACTACTAACCTGTTCGAGTACACAGAAGAAAGTATAAAATCCCTCGACTGGAAGGAACATATCCGCTTGCGACCGGGTATGTATATCGGGAAACTGGGGGATGGTTCATCGCCCGATGACGGTATCTATGTACTGGTCAAAGAAGTCATCGATAATTGTATCGATGAGTTTGCGATGGGATATGGCAAGACCATTGAACTGACTGTCGAAGGAAAGAATGTAACCGTCCGGGATTATGGCCGGGGCATACCCCTTGGCAAAGTGGTGGATGTGGTGAGCAAAGTGAATACCGGCGCTAAGTTCGACAGCAAAGTGTTCCAGAAATCGGTGGGCCTGAATGGGGTAGGCACCAAGGCCGTGAATGCGCTCAGTCATTTTTTTAAAGTGACTGCTATCCGCGATGGAAAGGAAAAGACCGCTGAATTTGAAAGAGGAGTATTAATAAAAGAATACAAACAAGCCAGGACCAGCGAATCCAACGGTACCCTGGTCACCTTTATCCCGGATCCTGCAGTTTTCAAGAATTTTAAATTCCACTCTGAGTTTTTAGAGAACCAGATATGGAACTACTGTTTCCTGAATGCCGGGTTGAAGATTGTCTTCAATGGTAAAAACTTTGTGAGCCGCAACGGCTTGCTCGACCTGCTGCAACGCAAAACTAACGAGGACGAGATTCGTTATCCCGTTATTCATCTCACGGGACATGACATTGAAGTGGCCATTACGCACAACAATGATTATGGAGAGGATATTTACAGTTTTGTAAATGGTCAGCACACCACGCAGGGTGGTACGCATCAGCAGGCATTCCGGGAGGCTTATGTAAAAACGGTCCGGGATTTTTTCAAAAAAGATTATGATGCTTCGGATATACGGACGGGTATCGTCGCAGCGGTTTCAGTGCGGGTAGTGGAACCCGTATTTGAATCTCAGACCAAAACAAAGCTGGGCTCACTGAATGTGGATGTGGAAGGCCCGAGCATGCGACAGTTTGTGGGAGATTTCTTATCCAAAGAGTTGGATAATTTTTTTCATAAGAACTCCTCCATTGCCGAAGAATTGAAGAAACGAATTGAACAAAGTGAAAGGGAACGGAAAGAACTGGCGGGTATCAAGAAGTTGGCCAATGAAAGAGCAAAAAAAGCTAACCTTCATAACCGGAAACTGAGGGATTGCCGTTACCATCTCGATGATGAACAGCCCAGCAAAGGAAAAGAGGAATTTGTTGCCCGGCAAAATGAGACGACCCTTTTCATCACCGAGGGCGACAGCGCCAGCGGTTCCATCACCAAGGCCAGGAACGTGGAAACCCAGGCCGTGTTCAGCCTCCGCGGAAAACCACTGAATTGTTTCGGTCTTACCAAAAAAGTGGTCTATGAAAATGAAGAATTCAATTTATTGCAGCATGCGCTGAACATCGAGGAAGGATTGGAAGGGCTTCGGTATAATAATGTGGTGATCGCTACAGATGCAGATGTGGACGGGATGCATATCCGGTTGCTGCTGATGACCTTCTTCCTGCAATTCTTTCCCGATCTGGTAAAACATGAAAAAGTGTATGTGCTGGAAACGCCATTGTTTCGGGTGAGAAATAAGCAGGAAACGATCTACTGCTATGATGAGAGTGAAAAAAAAGGGGCGATCGGAAAGCTCGGAGGCAAGCCTGAAATAACAAGGTTCAAAGGATTAGGCGAAATCAGCCCGGATGAATTTGCTGGTTTTATCGGGGCCGATATGCGGAAACAGCTGATGCGGCTGGAGCACGGCGATCATATCCAGCATTTACTGGAATATTATATGGGCAAGAATACGCAGGAACGACAGGATTTTATTATTAATAACCTGAGGGTGGAGATGGATGCCCCGGTGGAGACTAATTAAAAAGGGTGTTCGAATTTCACGCCGATAGGAAAAAGTACTTTGACATTCAGGTGCTGAACACCGAAAAGTATGTTATTCCTTTCCTGGAAGAGAAGTTTATGATACAGTCAGGAATGCGGGCGCTGGAGATCGGTTGCGGCGAGGGGGGTGTGCTGAAAGCATTTATCAATAAAGGCTGTGAAGGAGTGGGCGTGGAGTTGGATGCTCCCAGGGTGGCGGATGCCAGAAAATTCCTGGCAGAAGACATCGCTGCGGGGAAATTGAGATTTGTATTGAAAGATATTTACCAGGCGGACGGAGAGAAAGACCTTGGCGGACTGTTTGACATCATTGTTTTGAAAGATGTGATCGAACATATCCATGACCAGCCAGGGCTGATCGGGCGGATGAAGAATTTTCTGAAACCTGGCGGAATAGTGTTCTTTGGATTCCCACCCTGGTATATGCCGTTTGGCGGCCACCAGCAGATGTGTCATTCAAAAATCTCAAAATTACCCTACCTGCATTTGCTGCCGCGGCCCCTTTACCGTTGGATATTAAAAAAGAAAAAAGAACCCGTGGCAGACCTGATGGAGATAAGGGATACAGGGATCAGCATCGAGCGGTTTGTGAGGATCTGCAAAAAAGAAGGATATACCATTCTTCACCGGCGACATTATTTGCTCAACCCGATTTACGAATGGAAATTTGGGTGGAAGCCGAGGCGGCAATCCGTTATCATAAAAGCCATTCCTTTTGTAAGGAATTTTTTTACAAGCTGTGTTTATTATATCATTACACCTGATAAATAATTTCCCAACCCTTTTATTTTGGAATGGGGTTAGAAAATAGTTCTTGTAACATGATACATATTGTTTTTAATGAGAGTGAAATTAGCCTGATGAAACAGGTGATGGCGATGGACGAATCGTTGATGGGTGAAGTTGTCCAGGTAAAGGATGATTTTGCCGTTGGCCCATTGCTTGATCTGGATAAAGAAGAAAACTGGCAGGCAAGGTTCGGGTGGTGGACAACCTTATTACAAGGATCCCCCTATACGCATAAGTTAACCGGGTGGGTTGATGACCGGGACATTGTGAAGCAATTGAAAAACAAGTTGGATCACGATTCCTCGGAGGTATTATGGATTTGGATGGGACAGAACCAGCATGATGTATGCGGGTATTACTGGCTGCTGCCGCAATTCAGGGCTTACCCGGGGCGGGTGATGGTCCTGTACCTGAATAATCTCCCTTTTATCAATGAGAAGGGTCAGTTGTTTTATCCTTCATGGTTACACGAA
>CAYSIU010000296.1:0-4326 GCA_964431095.1 uncultured Chitinophaga sp.
TGCAGCAAACTGATCTGCCTGCAAAGGGATCGTCCAGCTGCCGGAAGTGAGGGCGATCTTTTCCCTCACAATCCGTTTTTTCAATAATTTAAATAATTTAGTCCCCAAAGGAAATTGATTTTAATTTTTTTTGCATGGAACCCAAACGATAAATGATATAAATCGATCCCCGAATAAAAATTATTGAACACTGCATTCAATTGAGTATGCATCGCCGGTTGCAGCATGGCGGGGTTATAAAAGGCAAGTCCCACATCATTGGAGGGTTGAGAAACATTCACTCCGCCCAATGCAGAGAGTTGGGGAGTATTGGGAAGTCGTAAAAAATTAAATACAGAGTTACCACCCAGGGTTTGGGCATCTGCGGTTGACAAAGAGAATAATATTCCAATAAGCAGTGCCCGTTTCATCTGGTAAAGATGCAAATTTAAAGGGACAACGTGCACAGATGGTCAGTGGTGCACGGCGAGTGGTGAGAGGAGTTCCGGTTGTAAATTTCTTATTCCAAGCGTTTGACCTTTAGAACTGGGATATCACTTCAATTGAAGACTCCAGACTCCCAATTAGCCGCCAGTCCTTAATCTACGAGGGCCATTTCCAGCACCTGACTCATGTTCTTTACATAACGGAAACGGACGCCCTTGATAAAATCGGGATTTATTTCTTCCACATCTTTTTCGTTCTGGGTGCAAAGAATGATCTCCTTCATCCCGGCCCTTCTGGCTGCCAGTACTTTTTCTTTTATTCCGCCAACAGCCAACACCTGTCCACGTAAAGTGATCTCCCCGGTCATCGCCAAAAACGGTTTCACTCTTTTTCCTGTCAGGGCCGAAGCAATGGATGTCATCATCGTGACGCCGGCACTGGGCCCATCTTTAGGTACTGCGCCTTCGGGTACATGAATATGGATATTTTTCTTTTCGAAGAGTTTGGAATCGAGCTTGTATTTTTTGGCGTTCGATTGAAGATAGGTCAGCGCAGTACTGGCGCTTTCTTTCATTACGTTTCCCAGATTGCCTGTTAGCCGTAATTCTCCTTTCCCGTCACTCAGGCTGGTCTCCACAAACAGAATATCCCCTCCTACATAAGTCCAGGCCAGACCCACTGCCACTCCCGGCATATTCACGGTTTTATAAATATCGTTGCTGTATTTGGGCTTCCCGATTATTTTTTCAATATCCTCTTCCGTAAGCGAAGCTTTGAGTTCACCTTTCAACACCAGTTGTTTGGCCTGGTAACGCATGATGGACGCCAATTGCCGGTCCAATTCCCTTACCCCGCTTTCCCGGGTGTAATCCTGGATGATCTTTTCCAGTACTTTATCAGTCATTTTGAAATCGCTGCTCTTGAGCCCATGCAAGGTTTTTTGTTTGGGCAGCAAATGCCTCCGGGCGATTTCGATCTTTTCTTCCACCGCATAACCGCTCAGGTCAATGATCTCCAGTCGATCCCGAAGGGCGGGCTGGATATCCTGGACATTATTGGCCGTGGCTATAAACAATACCTTGCTCAGGTCATATTCCAGTTCGAGGTAATTGTCGTAAAAAGTGTTGTTCTGTTCGGGGTCCAGCACTTCCAATAAGGCCGAGGAAGGATCTCCCCGGAAATCATTTCCGACTTTGTCTACCTCGTCCAGCATCATCACCGGGTTGGAGGATTTCACTTTCTTAATGGACTGCAGAATCCTGCCGGGCATAGCGCCGATATAGGTTTTGCGGTGACCCCTGATCTCGCTTTCATCATGCAGACCACCCAGGCTCAGCCGGGCAAACTTTCTCCCGATGGCGCTGGCAATGCTGCGTCCCAACGATGTTTTACCAATACCGGGAGGACCCACGAAACAAAGGATCGGGCTTTTCATATCCCCTTTCAGTTTCAGTACCGCCAGGTATTCCACAATCCTTTCCTTGATCTTCTGCATACCGTAGTGATCCTTGTCGAGTGTTTTCTTTGCTTTTTTCAGATCATAGTGGTCCTCGGTATAGTTCTCCCAGGGTAGCTCCAGCATCAGGTCGAGATGATTATAGATCACCGAATAATCGGGGGTGCTGGGATGCATTCTTTCCAGTTTCTCAATTCCTTTTTTGAATAATTCTTTCGCTGCTTCCGGCCATTTTTTTGCTTCGGCCTTTTTCTGCATTTCTTTTACTTCCTGCAGGTTACTATCGCCACCCAGTTCTTCTTTGATGCTTTTCAACTGTTGCTGGAGGAAATATTCCCTTTGCTGTTTATCCAGCTCGGTCTTTGTTTTGGTGGTGACTTTATTCTTTAATTCTGCAAACTGCAGTTCTTTTTGCAGCAATTGCATGAGCAGGTCGGCCCGTTGCCGGATCCGGTCCTGTTCCAGCAGGCGTTGCTTATCTTTTATATCGGTATTCAGGTTACTTGAGACAAAATGGATCAGGAAGGCCGGGTTTTCAATATTGCGAAGAATGATGGACGCTTCGGTAGGGATATTGGGAGAAAGACGTACGATATCGGTTGCCAGGTCTTTAATATTAGAAACATAAACTTCCAGGTCGGCATCTTTAGCCGAATCCTCCTCTTCCAGTTTCCGGATGCTGGCCTTTAAGTAAGGATCTTCGGTAACAATGGATTCAATCAGGAACCGGCTCTTTCCCTGGATAATGATCGTAGTGCCCCCATCGGGCATTTTGATCAGTTTCACAATCTTGGCCACGGTACCGATCTGTTCCAGGTCGGTGACGCCAGGATCTTCCACGCTGCTGTCTTTTTGTGCCACCACCCCGATCAATTTGTCAGTTTTATAAGCATCATTGACGGCTTTGATACTTTTATCGCGACCCACGGTGATGGGCAATACCACGCCGGGAAAAAGTACGGTATTACGCAACGGCAGTAAGGCAAGCTGGGCGGGAATCTCTATCCCGTTGGCATCTTCCTGGTCATTTTCATTTAAAGGAATGATGGGTAAAAAATCCATTTCATCTTCCGCGCGCAGTAAAAACTGTTCAATATTCATAACCAAATCTTCTTAAGACAATCTGACATCCTCTTGTCCCTGTCGGGACCGGGCGGCAAAAATAGACTGCGAAAACAGTATTGTCAAGATTTATGCCCTTTATATGAAAACTGCCAAACTATGTAGCTGGGATGTAGCGATTTAAGAACCTCGTTAAACTACGTTTCCAACCTTTAAAGGTTGGAGACCGTTGCCGGATCTGTTCAAAAAAAGAGCCCCTCCAAAGGAAGGGCCCTGTTCATGAGGTATTGATATTTTACAAGGCAATTCCAACGGATACCTGGAAACCCTTGCTTTTCCATTTGCCTTCATCGGGCAGGTCGCTTATATTATTTAAACCGATGGCGTACCGACCCGTAATGCGCAGGGCCATCAATTTGAACTGTACGCCAGCCAGCATTGAGAAGTCGCCATTTTTAAAGGCATTCCCGCCATTTTGTAAGATGGTTTTACTCTGATCAATAAGGATACCCACCTGTGGTCCGGCCTGTAAGGAAAGAAAACTACCAATCAGTTTATAATTCAGTAAGATGGGGATGGATAGATAATTCAACTTTACATTGGCGTTACCGTTGAATACATCCTGGTATACATGCTTGTAATTACTGTCCAGCTTAGTCGCGTATTGATTGAATAATACTTCCGGTTGCAATACGAATTTGTTCCCCATTCTTATTTCCATAAAACCACCCAACTGATAACCGTACCTGAACTGATCCTTGAAAGACTGACCTTCTACCTTGGTGATATTGGCGCCGGCTTTGACACCGATATCGAACTGGGCCATGAGCATATTGGCCACAAGTAATGCAGCGAAGAGCGATAGGAGCTTTGTTTTCATGTGTGCTATTTTTTAATTAATTAGGGTAATTAAAAGAACCCTGAAAAATTTCAAGGATGGTGCCAGTAACCCGGCGGGGCTGTTAAATCATTTTAAAAACAAACTCTGGCGGGATCGTATTGTACTCAGAATGTGAAGGTTTTATTAATACAAGACGACAGTATCCAGTCGGCAATACCCAGTCAGCAGAACCAGTTAGCAGCCAGCGATTGGCAGTTAGCAATCCTTCTAACAATATTCAGAGTAATTAAAGTTGGGGATAGGGTGCGTGGCTGCTTATTTTTCATAAGGAGCGGGAAAACTAAAAAATCAGGCCGGCATTGATCGAAAACAGGGAAGTGAACCTTTTTGAAGTAGCGGGAAAATAATAGTCAAGGGCGAACTGGGGCTGGACAAAGAATTTCCCGATCGAATACTCACTCCGCAGGAAGAAGGTGAGCGAGAGGGGCTGGAACTGCAATTGATCATCGAGGTAAATATTGTCGCTGTTATACAGCACATT
>CAYSIU010000297.1:0-4300 GCA_964431095.1 uncultured Chitinophaga sp.
AATGAAGAACTCTCCCAGCTAAGCGACAGGGTGCTTCATATGAAAGACGGAAAGCTTGCTTAATATGCCAATGTGCCAATGTGCTAATGAGATAATGTGCTGGTCAAGGTAATACACAAGTTAATAAATTAGCCTATTAGCCCATTTGCTAATTAGCACATTAAATCCTCGCTTTCCATGGAATTTCTTCCACATTCAATTGGTGGGCGGTGAAGCGGCTTATTACAAAAAGATAATCGCTGAGACGGTTGAGATATTTGATGATGATGGATTCGGTTTCCCCGATTTCCTCCTGAAGCCGGACACAACATCGTTCTGCGCGCCGGCAAATACAGCGGGCAATATGCAGGTGGGAAACAGTGGGATGCCCTCCCGGGATAATAAAATTTTTCATAGGCGGCATGACCTCGTTCATTTTATCGATCTCTTTTTCCAGCAATACCACATCATCTTCCCGCAGATCGGGTATTTTCATTTTGGGTTCTTTCACCGGGTCGCAGGCCAGCGAGGATCCGATGGTAAACAGGCGATCCTGTATTTCCCGGATCAGCCTGCGTGCATTCTCCTGGGTGAGCAGGTCGCGGCAAAGTCCCATATAAGAATTCAGTTCGTCTACCGTTCCATAGGCTTCGATCCGGAGATGGGATTTAGGGACTTTGGTCCCGCCGATAAGCGAAGTAGTGCCTTTATCACCTGTTTTTGTATAAATTCTCATGGCGCTGATAAATAGTTAATGATGGATGATCTCAGCAACAAAGATCACCGGTTTCAAATCTTGTTAAACAGTAAAATATTAAACTAGTTCAGGTTTTCTCATGGTTCCGGACAGGGGATTTGAAGCATCGCTTTCCACGACTCCGTCCCGCAACCTTATAATTCTCCGGGCATGATTCGCAATATCAGCTTCGTGTGTTACAATCACGATCGTATTCCCGTTTTTGAAGATCCGGTCAAAGACCCCCATTATTTCTTCCGAAGTCCGGGTGTCCAGGTTCCCCGTAGGTTCATCGGCAAGAATGATCGAAGGATCGTTCACCAGGGCCCGCGCAATGGCCACCCGCTGGCGCTGGCCGCCCGATAATTCATTGGGTTTATGGTGACTCCTGTCAGTCAGGCTGACCAGCTCCAGCAAATGCATCGCTTTTTCTTCCCGTTGTTTTCGCCCAATACCGGCATACACCAGCGGGAGCGATACATTCTCCAGTGCCGTGAGGCGGGGAAGAAGATTGAACTGCTGGAACACAAAACCGATCTCTTTATTACGGATCTCGGCCAGTGCATTGTCCTGCAATTGACTCACATCGTGGTTATTTAAAACATATTTGCCGGCACCGGGAGTATCCAGGCATCCCAGGATATTCATCAGCGTGCTTTTTCCCGAACCCGAAGGACCTACCAACGCCACATATTCATTTTTAAGAATATCGAGCGATATCCCTTTCAGCACCTGCAATTCATTCCTTCCCATGAAGTAGCTTTTACAGATATTTTCCAGGTGAATAATAGGGTTCATGTCGAGGCTTACTGGTTGGGTATTGTTGGTTATTTCCCGGCGGGATATTCTTCGACTCCCGGCCACCAACGATTTATTTTTTTATGACCTTGGGCACTTTGAAGTATTGTTCGTCGTGGCTCGGGGCATTTTTCAATGCTTCTTCGCGGCTCACAGATCCTTTTACTTCATCTTCGCGCAGCACATTTATTTCCGCGCTGACATGCAATAAGGGTTCCACCCCGTTGAGATCTAACTCATTCAGTTTTTCCACAAAAGCGATCATCCGTTGCAAGTCCTTTTTGATCTCTGCTTTTTCCGCTGCATCGAACTGCAGGCGGGAAAGATGCGCGAGCTTATCGACCAGGACATCATTTACTTCCATAGAACAAATATAGTTGTTAGCAGGCAGTCGGCAGTCAGGGTCAATAGCCTGTTGATAATGGAACAAGAGTTGTTGACGCACAAGCGGTATCCCAATTTGAATGGTAAGAGCGGGGATCACATGGGACATTTTAAATCGTTCAAACCAGACAAATAAAATTCAGGTACGCTGGCTCTGAACTCGCGACTCCCGCCTATTTCATTACCTTCGCCGCTTTATGGAAAACAGGAAAGAGACATTGGCTGCCGACAAGCAGATTGTAATGAGTGGCATCCGGCCAACGGGTTTTCTGCACCTGGGTAATTATTTTGGTGCCGTAAAAAACTATGTGCGGATGCAGGAGGAATTTGAGTGTTTTTTTATGGTGGCCGACCTGCATTCATTGACTACGCACCCCGATACCCGGGAACTAAAAATGAATGTTCACCGCGTGCTGGCAGAAAATATCGCCTGCGGTCTTGATCCGGATAGAGTGGCATTGTACTGCCAGAGTCATGTGCACGAAACAGCAGAGCTGTATCTCTATCTCAACATGCTGGCGTATAAAGGAGAGCTGGAAAAAACCAGTACATTCAAAGAGAAGGCCCGGTTGCAACCCGATAATATAAATGCAGGATTGTTGACGTACCCCGTATTGCAAACCGCCGACATTATTCTTCACCGTGCCTCGCTGGTCCCTGTGGGTAAGGACCAGGAACAACACCTGGAAATGGCGCGCAATTTTGTGAACCGTTTCAATCATCGCTATGGGGAAGTGTTCCCCGAACCCAGGGCATTCAATTTCGGAAAAGAACTGGTCAGGGTACCGAGCCTGGATGGAGCGGGTAAAATGAGCAAGAGCGAAAACCAGTTTGCCACTTTGTATTTGTCAGATGATGATGAGCTGATCCGGAAAAAAGTGATGAAAGCCAAAACAGATACCGGCCCGGTCAAAGAAAATGCAGCGATCACCGACTCGGTAAAAAATCTTTTTTTACTGATGCACCTGGTATCAGGAAAAGATGTGGTACTGCATTATGAAAAAGAACATCAAAAAGGAAGTATCCGTTATGGCGATATGAAAAAACAACTCGCAGAAGATATGGTGCGATTTATTGCCCCCATCAGGAACAAAGCCGAAGCCATTCGCAACGACCATTCTTACCTGAAAGAAGTGATGGAGAAAGGGGCGGAAAAAGCCAGGAACAGCGCCAGGGCTACAATGGAGCGGGTACGGCAGGCCATTGGGCTGAATTATTTCTCATCCTGATCCTGAGAGAAATAAGTAAATTTTTTCCTTTAAGAGAATTCAATACTTTTATCGCTGTATGTGATATTAAATTTTTAATTTCCCATTCAGGACAAGGGGCATGGCAAAATCGAAAAAACCAAAGCATATCGCCGTTGCCGGTAATATCGGGGCTGGTAAGACCACGCTGACGGAGATGCTGAGCAAGCACTATAAATGGATCCCCAATTTTGAAGACGTGGATCACAACCCCTACCTGATGGATTTCTATGAAGATATGCCCCGCTGGAGCTTCAACCTCCAGATCTATTTCCTCAACAGCCGTCTTCGCCAGTTGGTGGAAATCCAGAAAGGCACGGAAACGGTGATCCAGGACAGGACCATTTATGAAGATGCCAATATTTTTGCCCCCAACCTGCATGAAATGGGACTGATGAGCAAAAGGGACTTTGATAATTATTATCATTTTTTTCAAACGCTCAAAACACTCGTGCAGCCACCCGACCTGATGATCTACCTGCAGGCCTCGGTGCCTACCCTGGTGGGTCAGATACAAAAAAGAGGCAGGGATTACGAAGAAAATATCCGTCTCGATTACCTGAAACGCCTCAATGAATATTATAATAAATGGATCGGCGACTATAAAGAGGGTAAACTGCTGGTGATTGATGTGGATAAGAACAAATTCGCTGAAAAAGACGAAGATTTCGGGGACATCATCCGCAAAGTGGATGCGGAACTGTATGGATTGTTCTAATAATCGGCATAATCTTTATACTCTTCCAGCATTTTTTCTATTTTCTGTAACCACTCAGCCTGTTTGACCCTGTTGATACTGTGGTTGGTTTCCTCATCGTACTCGTTCTGCGTGGTTTCTTTTTCATCCAATATTTTTTTATAGATCTCTTTCAGGTCTTTTTCGTAGGTTCTTTTGTTGAATTGATACTCGTTCATTTCCTTATTCAGCTTCCGGGCAAAGACTTCCGCAATATCGAAATGACCCTGTTCATGCCTGAGTATATAGTCCGTTTTGTTCAGGCCCCAGGAGCGGGTCTTTGAAAAACGGGATTCAATTTTATAACTGAAGTCATGGCTCGTGATATTGTAGGAACTAATCAGATAGGGAGTCGTAGAAGGGGCGGGATCAATTGCCGGATTAGGGGCGGGTTTATAATCGGCCCATGTCAACTTAAGG
>CAYSIU010000298.1:0-4285 GCA_964431095.1 uncultured Chitinophaga sp.
CTTTATACGGCTTATGAATATTTCTTTGATTATGGGAAAGTCGACGGCGTTTACCAGCGATTTGTTCTGCTCAAATATCCGTGGCTGGAGTTTTATAAGGGTGTTTCCATTGATACTAGTCTGATCCTTGATCCCATTTCAGTGATGATGCTGGTGGTCGTGACTTTCGTCTCGTTGATGGTGCATATCTACAGCCTGGGTTATATGAAAGGCGAGGAAAGATTCCCCACCTATTTTTCATTTCTTTCTCTCTTCACTTTTTCCATGCTGGGGCTCGTACTGGCAGCCAATATTTTTGGGATCTATATTTTCTGGGAACTCGTAGGTCTGTCGTCCTTTCTCCTGATTGGTTATCATTATGACCGTCCCAGCGCGGTGGCAGCCTGCAAAAAAGCTTTTATTGTTACCCGCTTTGCAGATCTTGGATTCCTGATCGGCATATTGATACTGTCCTATTCATCGGGCACCCTCGACATTCGTTCGATGATCAGTACATTGATCTCGCCCGAATCGAGCCAATTGAAAACAGCGGCAGCCACTTCATTCCTGGGTATCTCCGCACTGACCTGGGGTGCACTACTGGTATTCATCGGTGGCGCCGGCAAAAGCGCCATGTTCCCCCTGCATATCTGGCTACCCGATGCCATGGAAGGTCCCACCCCGGTTTCAGCATTGATCCATGCTGCCACAATGGTGGTGGCGGGTGTCTATCTCGTGGCCAGGTTGTTCCCATTATTTGCCATCACTACGCCGGTAGTGTTGGAAATCGTGGGCTGGGTGGGAGCGATATCTGCCATTTTCGCCGCGATCGTTGCCTGCACGCAAACCGATATCAAACGGGTCCTCGCTTATTCCACCATGTCACAGATCGGTTTCATGATGTTTGCACTCGGTGTTTCAAAATTCGGGGGCGAAGCCGGCCTGGGTTACACCGCTTCTATGTTTCATTTATTCACACATGCCATGTTCAAAGCATTATTGTTCCTTGCAGCGGGGGTGGTGATACATTATGTACATAGCAACGAAATGAAAGATATGGGTGGATTGAGAAAATATTTACCCATCACCCATATTACATTCCTGGTGGCCTGCCTGGCCATTGCCGGTGTTCCGCCATTTGCCGGGTTTTTCAGTAAAGAAGAGATCCTATTGGCCGCTTACCAGAATAACCCGGCCATTTACTGGATCGGATTGATCACATCTGGTCTGACGGCATTTTATATGTTCCGTCTGTACTTCAGCATCTTTTGGAACAGAACTTACTCCCTTTCAGGAGAAGGCCACAATAGGGTCTCTAATCATCATGGGGCAGGTATTTCCATGATTTTCCCTCTTGTAGTACTGGCCCTGGGTTCTATTGCCGCAGGGTTTATTCCCTTTGGAAAATTTGTCAGTACAAACGGAAAAGAACTGGCATCGACCCTCCATCTTCAATTTTCCATTGCACCCGTCGCATTGGGCCTGGCGGGGATTTTTGCAGCGATGTGGTTGTATAAAAAACAAAACGACAGACCGGCTAAGCTGGCTGCATCATTGAAAGGCTTTTATAAAACCGCTTATCATAAATTCTATATTGACGAGATCTATCTTTTCATTACCAAAAAAGTGCTGTTCAATCTCGTGGGAAGACCGGCTGCCTTGTTCGACCGGAAGGTAGTGGACGGAATGGTGAACCTGACGGGCAACAGTACAGAATTTGTATCCGAAAAGATCAAAAAATTGCAATCGGGAAAAGTGCAACAGTATGCCATCTATTTCCTGGCAGGTGTGATATTGCTGGCGGCTTTGTTCATTTATATATGGAAATAATACCTGACAAAGCCCTGGCGGGGCGATAAGTCAGAAAAAGTAAATAATAATTCGGGCATGGCGTTGAAAAAGGATCAAGCAAGATGAATCTTTTAATATTAATTGCAATTCCATTACTAACTGCTCTTGCGGTTTTGTTGTCCCCTAACAAACAGCAGGTAAAATGGATCTCGCTGGCCGGCTCTGCGGCCCAGTTGGCAGCCGCCATCGCATTGCTCTTTGCTTTCAATAACCAACGGACCGCCGGCAATACTGCACAAATGTTATTTGAAGCCAACTACCGGCTTTTCTCTTCTCCCAATATCCATTTTCATTTTGGCGTGGATGGAATCTCGGTCGCCATGATCCTGCTTACATCTTTTGTAGTGATCGCGGGTGTGCTGGTTTCGTGGAACGTGGAGAAGATGACCAAAGAATTCTATTTCCTGCTCCTCCTGCTCGGTTTGGGTGCCTATGGTTTTTTTATTTCCCTCGATCTGTTCATTCTCTTTTTCTTCCTGGAAATTTCTGTGATCCCGAAATACCTGCTGATCGGTATCTGGGGAAGCGGAAGAAAGGAATACAGCGCCAATAAGCTGGCCCTGATGCTGATGGGCGGCTCCGCATTGATACTGGTCGGGATTCTTGTTTTATATTTCAACGCCGGTCACAGTTTTGATCTTTTGAGCCTATCTCAAATGAATTTGCCGGGTCATTTGCAGAAAATAGTTTTTCCCCTGCTGTTTATTGGCTTTGGCGTTTTTACTGCCCTGTTTCCCTTTCATACATGGGTGCCCGATGGACACTCTTCCGCCCCCACCGCGGGTTCCATGTTCCTCGCCGGTATTTCCATGAAGCTCGGTGGCTATGGTTGTTTGCGGGTAGCCACGTACCTGCTGCCGGAAGGAGCAAAAGAATATGCCAATATCATTATTGTGCTTGCTTCTATTGCAATTTTATACGGTGCCTTCGCCACAATGATGCAGAAGGACCTGAAGTATATCAACGCGTATTCCTCCGTAAGTCATGTAGGATTTAGTTTGCTCGGGATTGGCATGCTCACGCAAACCGCCATAACCGGTGCGGTGATGCAAATGGTATCCCATGGATTGATGACGGCCCTTTTCTTTGCCGTGATCGGCATGATCTATGACCGTACGCACACCCGCATGGTGTCCGAAATGGGCGGACTGATGAAACTGATGCCCTTTATCAGCACCGTATTTTTTATTGTTGGTCTTTGTTCACTGGGATTGCCGGGATTGAGCGGCTTCGTGGCAGAAATGACCGTATTCATGGGCTCCTGGCAAAAAGAAGAGTTGTTTTACCGTGTAGCTACCATCGCAGCTTGTATGTCGATCGTTGTTACAGCTGTTTATATTTTAAGAGCCATCGGGCAGATCGCTATGGGACCCTTGAAGAAAATAAATACTGACTTCCCTTCTTCCGGAGAGATGGGTCGGATCGATGCCCGCTGGAACGAACGGCTTGCGGCGATACTGCTGCTTGGCGGGATCCTGGCCATTGGTATTGTTCCAGGCTGGCTAAACAATCTTTTAAGACCGGCGACGGAAGTAATAATGAATAAGATCAGTGGAAAATAAATTCTGTAGTAACTGTGCAATCTGTGAATATATCAGTGAGGTCTACGGTTAAAAAATAATGATGATCAACGATTTTTTCATATTAATGAAATCTGAACTGGCGATCACCGTCATCATCTTTTTTTTACTATTTATCAAGATCGGCAAGGGGATAAAGGGCGGATCCCTTTTATCGCTTGTACAGGTTTTGCTGTTGCTCAATTTTATCCTCGGTTTTCTTTTCAATAAGGAAGGTTCTTTGTTTGGCGATATGTTTTATACTACCCCGCTGATCGCGTTCCAGAAGAATATATTGAATCTCGGCGTTTACCTGATCGCATTGTTATGCTCGGACTGGCTGAAAAAAAGCCAGCATATGGCGGAGTTTTTTATCCTGATGCTCTCGGCGCTGCTGGGTCTGTTCCTCCTGATCTCAAGCGGCAACCTGCTGATATTTTTCCTTTCGCTGGAGCTGTCCACACTCCCGATCGCAGCCATGGCGAATTTCGACCTGGAGAAAAAGGTTTGTTCGGAAGCGGCAATGAAAATGATCCTCTCTTCCGCTTTTTCCTCCGGTATCCTGCTCTTTGGTATTTCATTGGTGTATGGAGCCACTGGTTCCACCAGCTTCGCGGTATTATCACAGCACCTGGGTGGAAGCCCGCTCCAGGTCCTTGCATTTGTATTCCTGCTTACCGCTTTTGCTTTTAAATTATCCATCGTACCCTTCCATCTATGGACGGCCGATGTGTATGAGGGTTCCCCGATCGCTGCCACCTCATTCTTATCCGTGATATCGAAAGGTGCCATCTCCTTTGTTTTCATTGCTGCCCTGTACAAGGTATTTCAACCCATCCAGGAAGTATGGTACGATATGATCGTTGCACTTTCTATTGCCACCATGGTCATCGGAA
>CAYSIU010000299.1:0-4280 GCA_964431095.1 uncultured Chitinophaga sp.
TCTTTTATAAACACTTTCAAATACCTTAAAGCACCAAACAGTCCATTCAGAACTACCGTCGACTCCCCGGTGCCCTCCTCGACATATTTAAACTTATCGTGCTGTTTGATCTGGTACTCCATATCAGTCATTTCAGTCGCTTTTTCTTCCTGATTCCGGGGGCTAAAATAATCGTTTTACCGCAAAAAATCAGGGTTTTACTTTATAAAAGACCATCTGCCAGTACAATTCCGATGCTTTGGATTACTATTTAAAGGGATATTTAAATTTCCCGGAAAACCAGCCGGGCGGGGGTGACCCCTTACAGGCTCGAGATTTTTCTCGAAACTCCTTCGAAGAATTGCTCCAGGTCGGCAAACATATTTTTGAAAACGGGTATTACCGAGCCCAGCCCGTTGATGACTTTGGGGCCCCATGGCTGGACATAGGAGTAAGTGACTGATTTACGGATCATTTCGGGCTGTAATAACTTCATTTGTTCTGCATAAAAAAGAACGACGCTGAAAACGATGGTGTAAATAGCTGCATAAAGCAGCATGCCGCCCAGTTTATTTACCCAGCCCAGCATCGCCATTTCTATCGTCCGTTCAATGGCTTTGGCCCCAAGGCGGATCAGCAGGAGCACGACAATAAAAACGATGGCAAAGGAAATCAGGGGGAGCCATTCATCTGAAACTTTCACCGACCGGCCGATCCAGGAAGCGACAGCGGTGGAAAGCTTCATCGCAGCGGCAAGCCCGATGATCACCGCCAGCAGAGAAAACAATCCCACCACCAGGCCCTGGCGGTATCCTTTCAATATGGCCAATACCATCAGGACGATAAAGACGAGGTCGAGCAGCATGGGACAGTTTAATGACTAACGTTGAGGGTAAGGGGTTATTTCAACTTCTGGTCAATCTTAACTTTTTGATACTCCCATTTATTGATTTGATAACAATTCTTTTACAGCAGCGGATATCGATTTTCCATCCGCTTTTCCTGCCAGTTGCTTTGTGGCCACTCCCATCACTTTTCCCATATCAGCGGGTGAAGTAGCGCCTACCGATGCAATGATCGGGGCCAGTTCTTTTTTTAATTCATCAGGAGATAATTGCTTCGGCAAATATTTCTCGATCACGGTTATTTCTTCTTCTTCTTTTTTTGCAAGATCAGTGCGGTTTTGCTGTTGAAATATTTCCAGTGAATCCTTTCGCTGCTTGACCAGTTTCTGCAATAGTTTTATTTCCTCCTCTTCTTTGAGTTCACCGCTTGCGCCTTCCGCAGTTTTTGCCAGCAGGATGGCTGCTTTAATTGCTCGCAGGCTTCGGAGCGATGCTTCGTCTTTGGCCAGCATGGCCGTTTTCAGATCGGTCATTATTTTTTGTTCAAGACTCATTTGCTCATAGTTTGACGGGAAGTATTTTATTTTACCGCAGGCATTACAGGATCCGGTTTCATGCTTTATTTTCTTTTAGCTGCCGTGACCGGAACTTTTCATAAAAGCCCCTGGCAAATTGTTTCATTTCATCCACCTGATCATGGTATTGGGTGGCACGTCCATAAGTGTCGGCCATCGTCATCAATGTCTGGTAAAAAAAATCCGCCATTTCATCTACCATCCTATCTTTTGTCCACAGGTCGATGCGAAGAGCTGTTTTTTCTGCTCCATCCCAAAGAGCCAGCAACACGGCTTTTGCTTTTAGCGAATGACCCGCGGTGCTGTCCGTAGCACTCCAGGAAACCGAATCAGGCACTTTGTTTTCGTCAGTCAGTACATCAATGGTGATGGTTGATTTATTCATATCGTAATTTGAAAGAGGGCAAAGATAATATTTTGGCTGCGGGCTACTGGCTTCAGGCTACTGGCTGCCATCCCGATAGTGATCGGGAGCCGACTGTCAACTGCCAACTGTCAACTGCCAACTGTTTTCACAATACATTCCCACAACAATTCTGCTGTCCTGTCCCAACTATATTCCTTTCTCAGCTGCCGACCTTTTTCGATCAATTGTTTACGCAGGTTCTCATCCTTATAAATCCGCATCATTTTTTCGGCTATGTCCGAATAGTTGTTGGGATCAGCATAAAGGGCCGCATCTTTGGCCGTTTCCTGCATGGCAGAATTGAGCGAGGTAATAACCGGCACATCGCAATGCATGGCTTCCAGCACCGGTACTCCAAATCCTTCGAGCAGGGAAGGATAGACGAGTCCATAAGCTGACCCGATGATATTCACCAGCTCTTTCTCCTCCAGGTAACCGGTCATAATAACATCGTCCCTGTATTTATAAGAGGCAAGACTTTTGGTAAAAGATTCGTAGTTCCAGGCCAGGCGCCCGGCCAGCAGTAGTTTCATACCACTTTGCTGCCGTTTTTTGAAAACTGAAAACGCTTTCAGCAGGTTCATCAGGTTTTTCCGGGGATGGATGCCTCCTGCATACACAAAATATTCCCGGCCCCCGGTATATTTATTTTTCACGGCTTCTTTTTCCTGTTCCTCCAGGGGATGAAAGATCTCTTTGGCAGCACTGAACACTACCTTGATCTTATCGGCATCTATTTTGAACCGGGCCAGCATATCCTGTTTTGAAAATTCAGAGACCGTGGCAATGACCCGGGCTTTGTCAAGGAATTTTCCCGTATATCTTTTATAATAACCCTGATGTGTTTTTTTTAAAAAGGAAGGATCGTGAAGAAAAGCCAGGTCGTGTACCACCAGGCATTGCGGTACGCGGGTGGACAAGGAACAGAACCCATCGGGTGATACAAATACATCCGCCTTATATTTCCTGAGCACTGCCGGCACTTTTACATCGTACCAGAATTTCCATAATAAAGGATGCCTGGCGGGGGGTCCCGTAACCACGGGTTTTACGTTCGAACCAAAAATAAATCGGGGGTCATAGGGCCGGTCGAAGATAAAAATGAATTGGTCCCCGGGATGATTTCGGGTGATCCGCCTGAATGTTTCGGAAATAAAATACCCGTACCCTTCCAGGTAATCGCTGAGCAGGAACCTTGTGTTAACGGCAATGGTCATAAAAAACCAGGCGAGACGGCGGTCTCGCAGAACGGCAAAGGTATCAGTTGCCGTATTATTTACCCGGTAAAGGTCCCTGACAACCATTGTAAAAGGATATTTATTGATCGTATTTCCTGCAATGTTTTTACTCTTTCCTCCATGCATAAAAGTCAGGAAGATTTTCTGTGGATATTCATGAAATACCGGCCTGGAAAACGAGCACTAGTACAATTGCCGGCCTTGGGGAGGCAGACTAATTTTACAGTATCCGATCAGAAAAACCGAAACATTTTCTTTATGAACTGCAGGACCACACTATATTCTACCCAACTGTCACTTAAAGGGAATTCTTTTGTCCGGCATGGTTTTAGCACAAAAAATGACAAAGAACTTACACCCATTTGTTTTGACATAAGAAATCCACAGAACCTGAGAGTATCCTCCTATAAACAAGAAAATTCTCGGGGCTGGTTAGAACTTGGTACTAAATTTGCATATAAATTCAGCGGGAAAAACTTTGCTCTTTCTATAAACGCACAGCGGCGCAATACGGAAAATAACAGGCCAGTGACAATTGATAAATGCATTTCCGTTTATTTAGCCGAAACAGGGCCTCGACCGCACGGGCGGTCGCGTTACAAATGCTGATGAATGCCTAGGGGTTCAATGATGTAACGAGCCATCTGTACTGTGTCAATCAACTTTTATTAAACGACCTCTTAGGTGGAAGAGGATGGTGGCTTGTAAAAGGGGCCTTGGTTCGGGGCCCCTTATTTTTTTCTCCTATTGCTGATTCCTTTGATATTTTTCACTCCCGGCAATTTAATTCACCCGGCAAGTAACCAAGAACCGGTTTCCTCATTAAGCGGATTATTACAACTATTAAATGCTTTTGCATATTTTTGTCTACCAATTAACTTTTTTTAATGGAGTATAACACCACCAGGAATTATTTAGTCATGCGCGAATATGGCCGCCATATACAAAGGATGATCGAACACCTGCTTTCTATTGAAGAACCCGAGCGGCGCCAAAGAAATGCACATGCCGTTATTGAATTAATGGGCTTTCTCAACCCTCATCTTAAGAATGTAGAAGATTTCCGTCATAAATTATGGGACCATCTTTTTCTTATTTCAGATTTTAAGCTGGAAGTAAAGTCTCCTTACCCCATCCCTACTCGTGAAACGCTGAAGGCCAGACCGGAGCCCCTTGAATATCCCAAACGCTATCCAAAATTTTCTCATCTTGGAAAAAACCTGGAGATGGTGATCGA
>CAYSIU010000300.1:0-4268 GCA_964431095.1 uncultured Chitinophaga sp.
TCGCGCATATTGTCGCCAAACCGGCAGAACTTCGCCCCTTGCCAATCGTGCCAGCCTGCAGCAGCCCTGCACCAGGCACCGATCTTCCCAATTACTTCTTCATTCTTCCAGAACCCGGTAACTACTTTTCTTTTTACTTTCATCCGGGTTGCCATGAATCCAAACTCACGGTCACCATGGGCCGACTGGTTCAGGTTCATAAAATCCATGTCAATCCTACTCCAGGGAATGTCGCGGTTGTACTGTGTATGAAGATGCAATAATGGTTTTTGCAGGATCTTTAAACCATGGATCCACATCTTTGCCGGTGAGAATGTGTGCATCCATGCAATAATGCCGATGCAGCCGGTTGACATATTGGCCTCCTGGCAAATCCCGTAAACTTCCTCAGACGATTTTACTGTGGGTTTCCAAATCACCTGTACCGGGATGTTGGGGGATAAATTCAATGAAGAAGCAATATCTTTTGCATGGACTGCCACCTGCTCAAGGGTTTTTTCCCCATATAAATGCTGGCTGCCCGTGATGAACCAAACTTCCAGGTGTTTAAGATCGTTCATTGTGTATTCATCTTATTTTATCGTGAATGCATGACAATATCTCTTATTCTCAAAAGAACCCAACTACTATTTAACTGAAAATCTATATTCTGTTGTTTGCCGGTAAGTTTCTCCCGGCTTTAAAAGGGTATTGGGAAAAGAAGGCTCATTGGGACTATCCGGGTAATGCTGCGCTTCCAGGCAGAGCGCCCCGTGCTGAACATATTTCTGCCCATTCTTAGTGCCTGTTAATGTTCCATCCAAAAAATTACCCGAGTAAAATTGCAGTCCCGGCTCAGTGGTAAGCACTTCCATATAGCGACCGCTGTTCGGTTCATACAGGCCCGCAACTTTTTCCAGAGAATTCCCATTTTTATTCAATACCCAGTTGTGATCGAAACCTCCTTTTACCTGTAGAATATCCCTGCCAATTGCCTTCGGCGTGGTAAAATCCATCGGGGTCCCCTTTGTCGTGGCAATCTCTCCCGTCGGAATGAGCACATCATTTACCGGGGTGTATTTGTCAGCCGCAATCTCCAATTGATGGTCCAGAATAGTGGAATCGGCTCCTGCAGATAAATTAAAATAGCAATGACTGGTCAGGTTGACCGGGGTTGTCTTATCGGTCGTCGCGGAATAATCAATTTTTATACCATTGTCCCCGGTAAGTGTATAAACAACTTTGACATTCAGGTTGCCGGGATATCCTTCTTCCCCATCTTTACTTAAATAAGTTAGTTCAAGACTACTGTCGCCGGGAAGTTTAGCAGCCGACCAGACCACTTTATCATATCCTTTGTTGCCACCATGCAGGCTGTTGCCATGATCGTTGGCGGCAAGAGGAAAAGTCTTCCCTTTCACGTTGAATTTTGCATTGGCAATTCGGTTGGCATAACGGCCGACCAAAGAACCAAAATAAGGATCATTTTTTTGAAGATAGCCGCCCAGGGAATCAAACCCCAGGATGACATCTCCCATGTTCTTATTTTTATCGGGGGTTATAAGTTTTGTCACTGTTCCACCATAATTGATGATGGAAACCTGCATTCCCGAAGGATTGGTAATTGTATATTCAGTGATGGCCTTCTCTTCCAGCATTCCAAAAGCCATTTCTGTTATACTGTACTTCCCGGTGATTTCAGCTTTATTGTCCGTTTTCGCATTTTTCCCGCCACTGCATGACAGCAGTAAAATAAATGGTGCAAGCAGAATCAATTTATTCATAATGACTCGTTTATTGTCCGTAGTAGGAATCGGGGCCATGTTTACGCTCATAATGTTTCTTTATCAAAGCATCTTTCAATCGCTGAGCGGATGGATTGATCTGCCCGGTCAGGAATGCCATCTGGGCTATCGATTCCAGTATGGCACTGTTGAAGACTGCCTTTTCAGCTGTTTTGCCCCAGGTGAACGGGGCGTGGTTACCTACCAGGACCATCTCTGTTTCTTGATAATTCAAATTTCGTTCTTTAAAACAGTTGAGTATCTGCAAGCCCGTCTGGTATTCATAATCACCCCTGATCATTTCATCATTCATCGGTGCTGTGCAGGGAATGTCCACATTACAATGATCGGCATGTGTTGTACCATAAATGGGAATATCTCTTTGCGCCTGTGCCCAGGCGGTTGCATAAACGGAATGAGTATGTACAATGCTCCCGATCTTATCCCAGTTTTTATATAATAAGGCATGTGTTGGGGTATCTGAGGAAGGTTTCAGTCCACCTTTGACCACCTGTCCCTCAAAATCCACGATCACGATCTTCTTTGGACTAAGTTCTTCATAGGCAACACCACTCGGCTTAATGCCAAACACGCCAAGCTCCCGGTCGGCCACACTTACATTCCCAAATGTAAAAATTACAAGGCCCAGTTTTGGGAGTTGCATATTGGCTTCGAATGCCTCTTCTTTAATATGCCCGTATTTCGACATGATCAATGATTGGTTTGTTCAATAAATTTTCCGAGAGCCCGATATTTTTTATATCGTTTCTCATAATGTTTTGCCCGGACCGGATCCGGAAAATATTCTTTGTCAAATCCCTGTCCCATGGCAGCCATGGCCGTTTCTACGCTGTCGTATAAACCCGCAGCCGTGGCGGCAAACATGGCAGCCCCCATGGCGCAGGTCTGCTCTGATTTGTGAATACGGATCGGCATATTCAGTACATCAGCCATCACCTGCATCACATAGGGAGATTTTTTAGCTACTCCTCCTAACCCGATCAATCCTTTTATTAAAACCCGCTGTTCCCGGAACCTGTCAACAATAGCTTTTGCACCAAAACAGGTGGCCTCTACCAATGCCCTAAAAATCTTTGGTGCATCGGAAGCGAGGTCAAGATTGATGATAGCTCCTTTCAACAATTGATCGGCATCCGGTGTACGTCTTCCATTCAACCAATCCATCGCCAGTTCGTCCTTTTCATCCAAAGGCAGCTGTGCTGCCTCATTGGAAAGATTTATGATGAGATCATTTTCTAATTGTGCCTTCTGGTCACTATCCGGAAGATATTTCAAAGGATAGGTCAAAAAATTTTTAAACCAGGCATACACATCTCCAAAAGCACTCTGCCCTGCTTCCATGCCGATCATGGATGGCAATATCGATCCGGGGACCTGTCCGCAAATTCCTCTCACCAGGATATCATTCATTTCGTTAGCCGGGGCCACCAGCATATCACAGGTGGAGGTGCCCATCACCTTACTAAGATAATAAGGCTCGATCTGTCCACCTACAGCTCCCATATGTGCATCAAAAGCCCCTGTCCCGATCACCAGGTTCGCAGGCAGAGCCAATCGATCGGCCCACTCTCTACTGATCAGGCCTGCTGGCTGATCCGCAGTGAAGGTTTCTGTATACAATTTTTGGGTGAAACCCTTTAAAAGCGGATCAATGCCTGCAAAAAAATCGTCGTGGGGCATGCCTCCAAAAACCTGGGCCCATAATGCCTTGTGACCGGCAGCACAAACACTTCTTTTAAGTTGCCGGACATCAGTTCCTCCTGTCAATAAAAATGGTACCCAGTCACAATGTTCTACCCATGAATAAATATTATTTCTGACGGCCTGGTGTTCCCTGAGCACATGCAGCAATTTTGCCCAAAACCACTCCGATGAATAAATTCCCCCGACAAATTGCAGGTAACCCGTCTTGCTTTTCCCGCCAGCTTCATTGATCTCGGCGGCTTCACGTGTGGCCGTATGGTCCTTCCACAATACAAACATCGCATTCGGGTTTTCTTCAAAGCCAGGGGTCAGGGCAAGTGGTATCCCCTTTGCGTTCACTGCGACAGGTGTGGAGCCGGTGGTATCCACGGAAAGCCCTTTTATCCTTCCTGCTACTTCTTTTCCTGCTTTTTTCACACAATCTTTCACGGTGGTTTCCAATCCTTCTATATAATCAAGGGGATGCTGGCGGAACTGGTTGATGCCCGGTTCACAATACAATCCCTTTTTCCAGCGTGGATAATAAAAAACCGAGGAAGCCGCTTCGTTCCCGTCGGTTGCATCGAGAATAACCGAGCGAACGGAATCGGTTCCATAATCGATCCCCATTACATAAGAATCTTTTTCTTTTAAGCGCTGTGTTCCCACCTCAGTAAATTTCTTAAACGGGCATCTTCATAATCCCGGATAAAGGCAATAACATTTTCATGGGAAAAAAATTCCACCGGTTCATGAATCCTTGTTATAATTACTGCATCCATCCCTTCATTCCCCCCCTCC
>CAYSIU010000301.1:0-4261 GCA_964431095.1 uncultured Chitinophaga sp.
TACCGGTCGGCGGGTCAGCAGAGTTGTCCGTTGATCGTTCGGACAAGGGGACACCGATTGGAAGGCATTTGGCACAGCGGTTCCCCCATGGGAGTTGTCATCAACGCACTGAGGGGAATGCATGTGTGCGTACCGAGGAATATGACCCAGGCTGCAGGAATGTACAACACTTTATTGCGCGGGAATGATCCCGGTCTTATGATCGAATGCCTGAATGGATACCGGCTCAAAGAAAAGCTGCCGGTGAATTTATCCGAATTTACCGTACCGCTCGGCGTCCCGGAGATCATAAAACAGGGAGAGGATGTCACGATCGTTTCTTACGGTTCAACATTGCGCATTATTCAGGATGCCGTGCTGATACTGGAAGCGCAGGGTATCAGCTGCGAGATCGTGGACGTACAAACCCTCCTTCCATTCGATATTCATCACAGCATCCTTACCTCATTGAAAAAAACCAATCGTATCGTTTTTGTGGACGAGGATGTACCTGGTGGCGCTTCTGCGTATATGTTCAATAAGGTGATGGAGGAACAGGGAGGCTACCGGTACCTTGATGTAGCCCCGCGAACCATTACAGGAAAAGCGCATCGCCCGGCCTATGGCAGTGACGGGGACTATTTCAGTAAACCAAATGCGGAAGAAATTGAATCAGTGATCAGGCAGATGATGGCAGAATAACCAATAAATGCCCGAACCATGCTTTCTGACAAAGAGAAGAAAATACTAAAGAGCTACGAAAAGCAATTAACCATGCCCAAATGGAAGTATGTCTTGCTCTATGGCGTAATCGCCTGGGGTATTCCCGTCGGGATCATGGTCTCACTGGCGAGTATGCTGATCAACAAAAAGTCATTTGACAGCATAGTACAAAATGAACTGTTGATCAACCTCATTGGCTTCCCGATTGGCGGCATAGTCTTTGGCCTGTTTATGCGGAGATTGTTGCCACGGCAGATAAAGAAACTGAAAGAAAAAGAAGGAGCAACGGGCGATCAGATAGTATCACAGAAGTAACCACTCTTCTTAATAGTATAAAACGACAACTATGGCAATTGTAAAAGTGATCGAGGTCATTGCGTCATCTGAGAAGGGATTTGATGATGCGGTAAAACAGGCGGTAAAAGAAACATCGAAAACCATCCGTAATATTGATTCGGTGTGGGTGAAAAGTATGAAAGCGCATGTAAAAAACGGGAAGATCAGGTCCTACGGGGTTGTTTGCAAGGTTTCATTCCGTATTGAGAAAGAAAAAGGCGACAAAGAGAAAAAGGAATAAAAGACTGAGAAGTCCCCGCTTTTTATATCCGTCTCGGCATAGAGACGGTTTTTTATTTCATATTCACCATACAAAACACGACAATGAAACTTACCCTTTACCAGGTGGATGCATTTACCAACAAGACTTTTGGTGGCAACCCCGCTGCCGTGATCCCACTAAAAAAATGGATAAGAAAGGAATTAATGCAACAACTGGCAATGGAGAACAACCTGAGTGAAACGGTCTTTTTTGTTCCGTTTAAAAACTCCTCCGGAAATAGGCAAAGGAAGGGGATCGATTACGGGATCCGTTGGTTCACACCCGAATTGGAGATCAATCTTTGCGGGCATGCCACATTAGCATCAGCTTATGTGATCTTTGAAATACTGAAAGCAAAAAAAAGAAAAGTAGTATTTACATCAAAAAGCGGGTTACTTACAGTAAGAAAGGATAGCGAAAGCTCCCCTTCAAAGGGATTCAGAGGGCAAATGGATTTTCCTTCCTGGCCACCCGGAAAGGTTGACAATTATCCCCCGGAATTGCTGGCCTCGTTGGGCAACCCTGAAATAACCGGGGTATTCAAACACCGGGACTTTCTGGTTGAATTACCCAATGAAGATTCCGTAAAAAAGATACAACCCGATTTTACGCTGATGAAAAAGACCGGTGAAAAGGTGATAATTACCGCGCCGGGGAAAAAAGCTGATTTCGTATCCCGGTTCTTTGCCCCTTCAGCAGGTGTGGATGAGGACCCGGTAACGGGCTCGGCTCACTCCCAGTTGATCCCTTTCTGGGCCCATAAATTGGGGAAAGAGAAGATGAAAGCAAGACAGCTTTCCCGGAGGGGAGGTGAAATTTTTTGCGAACATAAAGGGGATCGTGTGATCATCGGCGGCCAGTGTGTTTTTTTTATGAAGGGAGAAATAGAAATTAAATAACTTTATTAAAAACCTATCTATATGGCAAAATTTCCATTTACATTAACCCCCGATGAACAGATCATTGATACATGGACCCTGCTCTACAGCCCGCCCGGTGGCGGAAAGTACAATGGTAAACTAACCATTACCAATAAACGGTTGTTATACGATGCCAAATACGATGTATCGGCCAAGGGACTGTTGTCGGAAGCCCTCTTCATCAAATGGGGAAGCGAAGGTTATCTCACGATCAACAAATCTGACATCACCGATGTACAGGTTGAAAAAAGTTTCCTGGCCAAAAAAGCGATCCTCACGCTGACGGATGGTTCAAAGCACACCTTCAATTATGGGGCGCTGAATATTGATAAAGTGGTAACGGCCATCAATGCCAGATAAAAGGGAAAAATTACTCATTAAGAAACCGGTCTTTTAAGTGGGGTGGGGGTACCATGCATTTCTCTCTTTTCCCGAACCACCGGTAGCGGTTCTTTGCAATGATACTGTATATCCAGTCACGGAAGAATTTCGGGAACACCCAAAATAACTGCGTCCATTTCCAGTACCAGGGCAGTTTGTTATAGACCCGCAGACCGGCAGAGGATTTTTTATAAAGTTTGCCATTTTCCAGCAGCAGGAAAGATTCAAATGTGTCAGTGGGTAACCCCCATTCCTTCAATATTCTTTGCCCGGCAACCGACTGGAGGGTGGCAAAATGCAATATTTTTTTCTTATCCTGCCGGATGATAAAATTCGTCATGGCGTTGCAGTAATTGCAAATGCCGTCGAACAATAATACCGGATGTTGCATCACAGCGCAAAGTTATGCCGATTCACTGCGACTGAATCGTGATAGAAAAGAAGGGAAGCGCTAAACGCAAAAGGAAATAATTTATGAATGAGGCATTTTCTGAATAGCAATAGTCAGTGGCCCGAAGCCAGAAGCCAATAGCTATTAGCCAATAGCCGGCTGTTTTTATCCCATATTGTGAAACACCTTCTGAACATCTTCATCCTGCTCCAGCCGGTCAATTAACTTACTGACATCCTCGGCCTGGGTATCACTGAGAGGCACCGTAGCGGAAGGTATCCACTCCACTTCCGCGCTGATAGGGGTAATGCCTTTATCTTCCAGTGCTTTTTGCATGTTCCCGAAATCGGTGAAGGCGCATCGAACGACCAGGATTTCTTCTCCATTTTCTCCGGTGGTTTCTCCCAATTCTTCCAAACCAAAATCAATCAGGTCCAGTTCAAGTTCTTCTGTATTTATACCCTGTGGCTTTAACTTAAAAACCCCCATTTTCCTGAATTGGAACGCCACACTGCCGCTGTTGCCCAGTGTGCCTCCGCCTTTGTTGAAATGACTTTTGATATTGGCCACCGTCCGAACATGATTGTCCGTTGCTGTTTCTACCAACAGGGCCACACCATGCGGGCCATAGCCCTCATAAAGGATCTCATCATACTGGGTCATTTCTTTTCCCATCGCCCTTTTGATAGCCGCTTCCACACGGTCCTTGGGCATGTTCACTGCTTTTGCGTTCTGTATGCAACGCCGGAGCGCGGGGTTGGCATTCGGGTCGGGCCCGCCTGCTTTAACGGCAATGGCGATCTCTTTCCCGATCCGGCTGAACTGCTTAGCCATCCGGTCCCAGCGGGCAAACATCGTGGCTTTTCGTACTTCGAAGATCCTTCCCATTGATCGATCCGGTTTTGAGGCTGCAAATCTACAGTAATGAGGCTAAAAGAAAAACCACTTCCGCTGGAAGTGGTTTTCATATTTAAAGTCATAAAGAAGGCTAAGAGCCAGGGTTTCTGAGCTTACTATGGTAACGGCTATAGCCAAAGTAGATCAGGAGTCCAACTATTAACCAAATGATCAATCGTAACCATGTATCACCCGGAAGGAACACCATCATAAAGAGGCAGGTACCAATACCCAGGATCGGAACAAGCGGGACAAGTGGTGTCCGGAAAGCCCTTGGAGCATCCGGCATCTTTTTTCGCAAGATCATTACGCCAATACAAACCAGAACAAAAGCGAGCAGAGTTCCGATACTGGTCATTTCACCCACCACCC
>CAYSIU010000302.1:0-4251 GCA_964431095.1 uncultured Chitinophaga sp.
AAGTGGGAAATATTTCTGACCGTCGTTGTTATTTATTATTAGAGGGTAAATGGGGTTTACCGATGTTATTGATGAAGGATGTGGGGTTGAACAGTGGTTTCATGATCCCTCAATACACCACGGCAGCATTGGTGACGGAGAATAAAACACTTTGCTTCCCTTCCAGCGCGGACAGTATTCCTACTTCTTTGGGACAGGAAGACCATGTGAGCATGGGCAGCATCAGCGGGAGAAAGCTGAACCGGGTATTGGATAACCTTGAATTCATCCTCGCGATCGAATTGCTCTCCGCCTGCCAGGCGATCGAATTCCGCCAACCGTTGAAGAGCTCTGCCTTGCTCGAGTTTGCCCATGAATATGTACGCAAGTTCGTTTCCTTTGCTGAAGAAGACCGGATCTTTGCTGAAGACATCAACAAAGTGGCGGGTATCATCAAAGATTTCAGTTTTGTAAATGCCGTCAACGAATTTGCCGCTATGAGTGGAATAGTCCTCAACGAACACTACGAAGAGTTCTCGTGTTAATACAAATAATGTAACCCGACCTGAAATAAACATTATTGTTCTTCTCCTTCGGGAGAAGGAGAAGTGGACGAGGCTATTCTCACTACCGATTCCAGCGCCAGCTTCATCATCGGCCCCAGTGACCGCTCCCGTTCTTCAGCGCTGATCATCTTTCGGGCAGGTATGATATCCGAGACGGTGAGCAGGGTTGCTGCTGTTTTCCGGAAATATTTTGCATTGGCAAACAGGGCAAAGGCTTCCATTTCGGCAGCGAGGCAATTGTTCCGGGTCGCAATGATCGGCGGCTCTGAATCCACCCGGTAAAAAGGATCGCCGGAATGGATATTACCCGCGAGTAGTTTCATGTTTAATTCTTTTGCCGTTTCATTAATGATGTCGAACGCTTTTCCCTGCCACTCAAAATGATCTTCTTCATAATGAAAAGCACATTTGGCGTAGGTTGACTCACTGAATGCCTTTTTGACGTTGATCAGGTCAAAAAGATCGATCTCGGTAAGGTAGGCCCCACAGGTCCCAACGCGAATGATACAGTCAACCCCGTACTCATTGTATAATTCATAGGAGTAAATGCCGATAGAGGGACAGCCCATTCCGCTGGCACCAATCGTGAGTCGAACTCCCCGATAGGTTCCGGTAAAAAAGAAGATATTCCGGGTGCTGCTGACCAGCCTGATATCTTCCAGATTGCTTTCGGCGATATGTTTGGCCCGCAGTGGATCGCCGGGCAAGAGTACGATGGGAGCGATCTCGCCGGGTTTGGCGCTGATGTGAATGCTCATAATTCAAAGTTTCTGGCCGATGAAGATATTTAAATTATAGCGACTTTTGTGGTGAAGTGAACTCGTTTGTATGCCAGCAATCACAAGATCAAAATACGATCCCATAAAATATAAAACCCCCACGGGCACGAAACTCAATTGCAAGGGCTGGATACAGGAAGCTGCATTGAGGATGTTACTCAATAACCTCAACCCGGAAGTCGCCGAACGCCCCGATGAACTGATCGTGTATGGCGGTCGTGGAAAAGCGGCAAGAAATTTTGAAGCCCTTGACAATATTATCAAAGCACTAAAAATTCTGGAGAATGATGAGTCATTACTGATCCAGTCCGGCAAGCCGGTTGGCATTCTCAAAACACATAAAGATGCTCCGCGGGTGCTTATCAGCAATTCCCAGCTGGTGCCCAAATGGGCCACCTGGGAGCATTTTGATGAACTGGAGAAAAAGGGGTTGATCATGTTCGGGCAGATGACTGCCGGTAGTTGGATCTATATCGGTTCCCAGGGAATTGTTCAGGGAACCTATGAAACATACGCTGCAGTAGCAGATAAACATTTTAGCCAATCGACAGTCGGCAGTCAACAGTCTGCACCCCATACTGGCCACCCCCCACCCACCACTCACCCTGGGGCAAGCCTCAAAGGAACGCTAAATGTGAGTGCAGGTTTAGGAGGTATGGGAGGAGCCCAGCCACTTGCGATAACAATGAACGAAGGCGTTGCGTTAATTGCTGAAGTGGAGGAATGGAGGATTGATAAAAGAATGGAAACAAAATATCTGGATGAAAAATGTACGGACATAGATGAAGCAATAGATAAGGCGCAGGGGTACAAGCTGCAAGGCACAAGTAAAAGTATTGGAGTGTTGTGTAATGCAGTTCATTTATTAGAAAGATTGGTGGAAAGAAATATCACCCCCGATACCCTTACCGACCAGACTTCGGCGCATGATCCGTTGATCGGTTACTGGCCGCATGAAATCTCTTATGAACAGGCAAAAATTTTACGGGAGCAAAACCCTCGGCAGTATATTGATTATGCTTATCGTTCGATGTACCGGCACGTGGAGTTAATGGTAGAACTCCAATCAAAGGGAGCGATCACCTTCGATTACGGGAATAACCTTCGCGCACGGGCTCAAGAGTATCAGTCGGGTCAGGCAAAGGATTCCCGGCTCCGGACGCTGAACTGTTTTTCATTCCCTGGTTTCGTACCTGCATATATACGTCCCCTGTTTTGTGAAGGCAAAGGCCCCTTTCGCTGGGCTGCACTAAGCGGTGATCCCAATGATATCGCCGTAACGGATGAAGTGATAATGAATATGTTTCCGGAAAATGGTTCATTGCAGCGCTGGCTGACATTAGCCAAAGAGAAAATTGCTTTCCAGGGATTGCCGGCGAGAATCTGTTGGTTGGGACAGGGCGAACGTGAAAAAGCGGGACTTGCATTCAATGAACTGGTAAGAACAGGAAAAGTAAAAGCTCCCATCGTTATCGGGCGCGATCATCTCGACACCGGTTCTGTTGCCTCTCCCAACCGCGAGACCGAAGCGATGGCCGATGGCAGTGATGCGGTGGCCGACTGGCCGGTATTAAATGCATTGGTAAATACAGCCGGTGGGGCATCATGGGTGAGTTTACATCATGGGGGTGGGGTGGGGATGGGATATAGCATCCATGCGGGAATGGTAATCGTTTGCGATGGTTCCCATGAAGCTGATGAAAGATTGAAAAGAGTTTTAAGGAATGACCCTGGTATGGGTGTTATCAGGCATGCTGATGCGGGTTATGAGATCGCCAAAAAAGTGGCAAAGGCGAATAACCTGGACATCGAGGATAGATTGAAAAAGTAGATCCCCGCGAGGCGGGTAGAATTGGGAATTTTATAATTTTCGACATCATAACAATGCTGCGAAATAAAGGCATGCATGCAAAAAAAATTAAAACCGACAACCATTGAACAATACATCGAAGCATCCCCTGCGGAGGTCAGGGATAAATTATTGCAATTACATAACTGCATCCGGAAGGCTGCACCCGGCGCCAAAGAAAGCCTGAAATGGAGCATGCCTGCCTATTCATACCAGAAAATACTGGTAACTTTTGCAGTTTTCAAACATCATATTGGGTTTTACCCGATGCCGTCTGCCATAAAAGCTTTTGCAAAAGATCTTTCGAAATATAAAACAGCCAGTGGCTCGGTCCAGTTCCCGCTGGATAAAAAATTGCCTTTAGCGTTAATAAGTAAAATCCTCCGTTTCCGGGTAAAGGAAAGTAATGAAGGCACAATAAAATGGAGAACATGAAAACTCCAGATCGCCTTTCCGGAGATGAATAAAAGACTGCTGAACCTTTCGATCCAGCAGTCCGGTGAGGAATATTTAATTCTTAGTTCCCCTTGTTCTTAATGTATTCTTTATTGCCGTTAGAGTTGATATAGTATCTCCCGCCGCGGGGACCCTCATAAATGGTTCTTCCTTTGTCGTCTTTGCCAACGATTTTATCCGGGGATGGATTTTTGATGCCATTTTTGGCATCTTCTTTTGCTTTTTTATCGGCTTCTTTTCTCGCTTCTGCATCCATCCTGGTTTTCCGTTCGGCGTCTTCCTTTACTTTTTTATCGGCCTCTTTTTTAGCTTTATACTCCTCTTTCGTTTTTTCTTCAGCTTCCTTCCTTGCTTCTGCATCCATCTTTGCCTTTCTCAGTGCATCCTCTTTTACTTTTTTGTCAGCTTCTTTCTTTTTAGCAAACCCGCGGACGTAGTTTACCCGATCCCATGCCTCTTCGGTTTTGACGCGTGGCCCCTCGGCAGGCATTTCGTTGTGGCCGTTCTTAATGATGTAAAAAAGCTCGCCGTCGGTATGGTCTTTCAGCGTATCGGGATTGGTGAAGTCCATCATTGTGAGCTTCATTTCGCTTCACCCGGGGGCGCAATAGCCCGAAAGTGC
>CAYSIU010000303.1:0-1443 GCA_964431095.1 uncultured Chitinophaga sp.
CACGCAGACGATCACCGTGCAAGACACGAACGGCCCGTCGCTCACATTGCCGGAAAATATGACGTTGGATTGCCCGAACCCACCCACCACAAAACACCAGGGTTTTTCCACGGGCGAACCGATGGGTGCACTATTATCATCTCCCTTACTGGCGGGCGTTTTGCCGACGCTGCTGGTATCTTTTTTCACGGGTTTTTTATTGTTATCCTCCTGTATAGGTTTGGACTCGGGCCCTATCGAATCGCCCGATTTGTAATTATAATCCTCCTGTTTGCCTACTCCCTGGTCGTCACCCTGCCCCGCGGGGCTGGGATCCGAATCACTGATGATGATATCGGCACTGTTGACCTCGTTCTCGAGCTCAGCCGGCTTAACAAATCTTGCATCTTTTTCAATCCCCAGTTTTTTATTGCCCAGCACTTTCAGGAAAAAATATTCGGTAATGGGGCGGGCGATCCGGGAGCCATCTCCCTGGTTCCGCATAAAATTGTACTCGAAACCCACCCAGGAGCCTGCCAATAACTGTGGCGTATACCCGATGAACCAGGCATCAGCATTGTCGTCAGTGGTGCCGGTCTTGCCGCCCATTTCGGCAGCGCCGACTCTTACGCGCATTCCCCTGGCCGTGCCCTTGTCCACAGGGCCCTGCATCATCCGCGCCATCGTATAGGCTGTTAGCTCGCTCACTACTTCTTTGCGGTTGGCGCTGTAATCAAACCGCCTGATCACGTTCCCGTTCCGGTCCTCGATACGGCTGATGCAATAAGGCCTGGTGGAAAAACCACGACCGGCAAAGATGCTGTAGCCCCATAACATTTCGTACATCGAAAGATCACAGGTACCCAGGGCGATGGAAGGAAAAGGCTGTACCGGCGTGGGAATATTGATCCGCCGCAGGAAATCGGCAAATTGCTGCGGGCCCACCTGTTTCATGATATAAGCCGTCGCGCAGTTCTTGGAATAAGCCAGCGCATCCGCCATCTTTAAAATACCGCCTCCGCATTTTTTCCCGGCGGGTACCCAACCCGAACCCGGGAAAAACTGAGCAACATTCTCACAATCTGTTTCGGGAGTAAATCCTCTTTCTTCCATAGCCTGCGTGTACAGGAAGGGCTTGATGGTTGAACCGACCTGTCTTTTTGTTTTCAGGTTGACATGATCATTTTTAAATGTCTTAAAATTAATGCCGCCGACCCAGGCTCTTACTTCACCCGTTACCGGGTCCATGGCCATAAAACCGGCCTGTTCCATCTGCAGGTTATACCTGATCGAGTCAAGCGGGGTCATGATGGTGTCTTTTTCTCTTTTGATGTTCCAGGCAAAGACTTTCATGGGCACCTTCACATCAAAGCTGGCCCTGATCTCTTTGTCACTTAAGCCATCGTCTTCCAGGTTTTGCCAACGGTCCGATTCGTGCATGGCTCTTTCACGGATTTTCCTCTT
>CAYSIU010000303.1:1453-4242 GCA_964431095.1 uncultured Chitinophaga sp.
CCATTCTTCATCTCGGGCCAGACATCAATGCCCTTTTGCAGCGAAGTCATCTGAAGGGCCATTCCTTCCTCGGCATACTCCTGCATCTGGGGATTGATCGTTGTGTAGATCTTCAGCCCGTCATCATAAATATTATAGGAACCTCCATTTGGTTTCTTCACGTCTTTGAGCGCGTCTTTTATTTCATCTTTTAAAACTTCCCTGAAATAAGGAGCATAACCGGTGTTTTCATCCAGTTTTTTATAATTCAGTTTGATGGGCAGCGCTTTCAAACGGGCCGCTTCCGCCGAGCTGAGTTTGCCATTGGCCTCCATCTGGCTGATCACCACATTGCGCCGGTCAAATGCCTCCTTATAATGTTTGTTGGGATTGTAGATCGTATTGCCTTTCAGCATGCCCACCAATAATGCCGCTTCTTCCGCCGTCAGCCGGTCGGGTTCTTTCTGAAAAAAAGTCCGCGATGCATTGCGGATCCCGTAAATATTATTGCCGAAGGGAACAAGATTCAGGTACAACGTCATAATCTCTTCCTTGGTGAAATTTTTCTCCAGTTTTATTGCTACGATCCATTCTTTCAGTTTTTCGATGATCCGCCAGGCCTTGTTTTTGCTTCCCTGTTCCAGCAGGTTTTTGGCCAGTTGCTGAGTGATGGTGCTGCCGCCTCCCTGGGCTCCGGCGGTAAAAACAGCCCGCAGGGTGGATTTAAAATCAATACCACTGTGTTTGTAAAAACGCTCATCCTCTGTGGAAACAAGTGCGTCGATCACATGGGGCGAGATATCCCGGTACTTTACATTGCTGCGATTGCCCCTTTCCGTATAATATTTCCCCATCAATGTACCGTCTTCCGCATACACTTCGGAAGCCTGAAGGATAGACGGGTTTTCTAACTCTGCCAGGGAAGGCATTTTGCCGAATAATCCGAAGTTGACCGCAATGACCAGCAGGATGACTGCAAGAAAACCACCAATAAAAATGCGCCAGAAGATCCGAACAGCTTTTTTCATGCGATGAATTTGGTTGTGGTTGGTAGTGAGCGGCTTGTGGAAGATGGTTGTTCGAAATTACAAAAAAGACCCGCCTGCCAGAAGGGACGTTGATTAATTTTTTGCCAAAAACGCGCTCAAAACCTACCCGGCCAATATTGGTTCAGGAATGTCCTGTATGTTTCAATGTCCTTATTGGTTTTCAGCAGATCAAAGTTCGGATCTGTCATGATCAGGTAACTGTATTTTCCACCTTTTAGCCAGGGAATAATTTCTGTGGCTGTTTTGGGTTTTGTAGTATCTATATAGGCCAGGGCTGCAGCCGCATTGGTAAAGGGAGCGACCATTAATAAACGGTTGTCTGTGTCAAGCTGGAACAGGTCAACAGAATAGGATTTATTCGGGTAAGCATCACGGTGGTAACGGTCGAAAGCATTCTTTGCTTCATTGGAAAATACAGGATCCACTTTGTTTAACACCAGCACTACGTAATGGGGCGCATTCGCATCGTACCGGTAGGGCGTGGCGATCTTCGGTCCGGGTTTATTTTTCATCGAGTCGATCCCGGGTTGCGGTGGAATATTATTCACCAGCGGTTTTGGTTTGTTGCTGCTATCTACGGAGGGCCTGGTTACAACAGGTACCACTGTTCTGCCGGTAGTTGAATCGGTTGCACGGACAACGGTCATATCCCGCAGGCTTTCTTCTATCTGTGTCCTTTTTTTCAGGACATTAATCAGTGCCGCTGCTCTCGGAGCAAGCGGTGAGCCCGAAAACTGGTTCGTAATCTCTGTAAGGATGCGGATAGCCGTGCTGTCATTTCTCTGTTTGATGTAATAAACCGATTCGATGTAGAGTAATTGGGGTGTCCAGTAATGTTTTCCATATACTGAATCGGCTGTTTTTTTCTCGGCTACCGCCTGTTCAAACTGGCCCTCGATGAATAAATCGTAAATTCTTTCGTAAGTCCTGGTGGCGTCTTTATCGGTTGTGGATGGATTTTTTCCCGTGGTGACAATGGCGGTGAATTTGCTGGAAGCATATTTTTCAGCCATCAGTTTTTTTATCGCGGCAGCTTTAGCCGTTTCGCCATTTTTATTGTAACAGTAATATAAATTGAAGAGCACTTCATCCATTTGCCTGAACTGCGGGAAACGGGTGCGAAGTCGTTCATAAACATCTGTTCCTGCCTCGCAGTCTTCAATTTCCTGAATATAGGCCTTGCCCAATCGAAACAGGGCCGCCTGTAAAGAATCATTCGAACGCTGCAATTGTTCGGGTGTAAGGGGAAGCCCGGCGTACAAAGCATCAAATGTAAGGTCCGTTCCACCTGGCTGGTTGTTGGCGCCCACCGGGGTCTTATTCCCGGGTTGCTGGTTGCCCGTAGTAGGGATCGTGGCTACGATGACGGTGCTTCGCCGCCAGTTATCCACGTTAGGGCGGTTGCCCCATTTGACTTTAAAATCATTTTGCCCGCGGGTGCGGGAGCTGGTATTATAAAAATACCATTCAGCCTTCGGGTCGCTAGTGGGAAAAAGACTCACGGGCGGCGTATTGGTAAAAGGCGAAGGAGTATTGGTTCGGTCATCTTTCAATCCCTGTTTTTTGCGGAGCTCCTTCACTAATTTCTTCACGAAATCCCGCCTTTCATTTTCGGGCATCGCGGCAATACGCTGCAGGCTGTCCTCGCGGCTGATGATATCCAGGTTGCCGGCAATTATTCCCAAGGATTTTTTCCGGGCGATGATCTCATCGGGGTTCTTCAGGGAAGGATCATCTGTTTTTATACTGTCATAAAAATTA
>CAYSIU010000304.1:0-4235 GCA_964431095.1 uncultured Chitinophaga sp.
GATCTCGAAAGCCGTGTGCAGCTCACTGAGGATGAACGCGGGGATCAGCACCATGCCGGCAACAGCGCGAACAAAACGATCCGCTTCTGCCTGGTTATGGAGCAAGGCGCCCAGTAATTGTTGCATCTCCAGGGGCGGCGGTTGCAGCCTGGCCCAATCGCAGGTGAGCTCATACATCGGCATTAATTCTGTATCGCGTGTTTGTTCGTTGCGTGCAAGCGCCTTATCCAACGGTTCCCTGCCGGAAAAACCTGCATCAATCGCATCGGCAAGCCACTGCGCCTCTCGAAATGCATTACTGATCCCCTGTCCTGTAATCGGGTCTTTGTGATAGCCTGCATCTCCCACCAGCGCCCATCCCGGTCCAAATGATTTACGGAAGAAATTGCGCACGTCAGACATTCCAAAAAAGGGTGTTTCCCTTTTTCCCTGCCGCACCCGGTCCCCGAGTTCCGGGCTAAGATCGAGTGTCTTTAAGTAGTTACCTTCAATGTCAGAACGATATTCATGGAATTCTTCAGCCGTCCATACTACCGGCAAACAAATCATTCCATCGTTGGTAGGAATGGCACCAAAAGCCCGGTTAGGCCTGGAACGAAGCACCAGCTCCTCTGTCGGCACCCCGCTCCAGTAAGTGTAGTACCAGCATGAAAGTGCCGGGCGAGCATTGTATTCCTTCGCTTTTACTGCCTGTGCAACGACGGAGTTTCTTCCATCTGCGCCAATTACCATCCGGGATTTTTCAGTGACAGAGGAACCTCCTTTCGTGTGACACCGTACGCCGGTGACTTCGTCGCCATCCATTATGATTTCTTCCGCTACACATTTTTCGCGCAGCTCAGCGCCGGCCGCTACCGCAGCATCCACGAGTATTTTATCGAGAAGGATACGCCTGGGAGCAATAATTCCCGGAACGCCTTCGGGATTCGGAGACTCGCCTTTCAACGTGAAAGGACCCAGATCAAAACCCATCTTATGGATTATTGTGCAATTGCTGTTGAGTACCTGATCCAACAGGCCCCATTCCCTTAATCGTTCAGCACCCTTGCCGAAAACGATATGAGTAGAAATCGTGTCGCTTGGAAATTCTGCTTTATCCAATAAAAGCACTTTGTAACCCTTACGGGCCAGGAGCATCGCTGTTGGTGACCCCGCACAGCGCGCACCAATAATAATGACATCGTACATAGGTAAGAAGGTTTAAATGATAAAAAATTTAGATAAATAAACTATCTCATTACAAGCGAGGCATAGAGAAAGGAAGCCTGACATTACAGGCTGCCTGGGTCCGCTTTCATCCTTTTGTAAGATAAGCTTTATTGTGGCGCAAATCAGGATTGGTCAAGCCGGAATAAGAAAGTCCTTTTGTCAGCTGTAGGTTGATAGTCGCAGCAGCCGGTATGCGATAAAATAAAAAGCTTTACTGAAGTTCAGTCGCCGGTTCCTATCTAAACCAACGGGCTGCCCGGCTGGATCCAAACTGTTGTTTATCTGCCACGAGATCAACAGAAGCCTCGGTATAAGTTCCGGTAGGGGAGGGTCCCGAAAAAAAATCGACATGCACTTTCCCGACCTGGCCATTTCCAAATTCTATATAGCAGGTGCCATCTCCTTTATAGGGGGAGGGCTGTTGACCACTCTTCCAATCTGCAAGGATAGAATCGGCAGCAACTTTTGCAGCACCTTCGGCAAATACACCCGCCTTGGGTGTCCCCACACTATTCACATCTCCGATTGCATACACACCAGGATATTGCGTTTTAAGATTTGTTTTGTCAACAGGGATCCACCCATTCACTGTCATACCGCTTTTCCCAACCACATCGGGAACGCGATGCCTGGGGATACCCAGGAACAGGTCAAAAGGCATCTCCGTTCCATCATCCAGGATCGCCACATGACGGGATGGGTCAAGGGCGCTTACCTGGTGTTTGGGGATGAAACGGATATCCCGGTCGGCAAATGCTTTAAGCAATGCTTTCGAAGTATCCGGGGACGGGGGGATCGGGAGCCCGAATGGCATCACGATGCTGATCTCACATTCATTGCGTATGCCGCGTTTGATGAGGTAATCATGCATCAGCAGGGCGGCCTCGCTCGGTGCGGGAGGACATTTGAACGGGGCCGAACAGACTCCAACGATCACCTTGCCTTTTGAAAAGGCGGGGAGTACATCCCTTAGTTGCTCTGCGCCAGCGAAAGAATAAAATTCATTTCCCGCTTCAGACAAACCGGGTGTGGCATTGATGTCATAGTCCGCACCCAACGCGATCACCAACACGTCTGCCTGGTAACGACCTGCCTGCGTTGTTACAACTTTTGCAACCGGGTCTATCGAATTCACTGTATCCCGGATGAATTTCACACCGGGTTTCATAATGTTGCGGTAATAAAGTCTTACCGCCTCCGATGTCTTATGACCAAAGATCACATCGAACTTTGAGAAGCCGAAATAAAATGAATCGCTTTTGTCTATTAGAGTAAGGTCGAGCTTGTCACCTAATTTTTCCGAAAGGATGGAGCTCATTTCAAGGCCGCCAAAACCAGCGCCGAGAACCACTACATTTAGTTTCATGTTTTTTTTGAATTTATTTCCTTGCTGTTTGCTTTATTTTAATCCGGTTTTTTTGAACGGGCTTTTTTGAACTTGTTTTGCGGGAGGTGATTTTTATTTTCATGGGCTTGGGGCTTGCATGCCTGGGTTGGTAAACACCGAGTTTGCCCCCGCCCGGCAATGACAATTGAACCAACTGTCCCCAGCCCTGGTCCTGGATTTCACTGCAGGCGATTCTTTGTTTCGCCATTTGCTGAACAAAGGTCCTGATGTTATCACACATGAAATAGATTTCATGGTGATCATTGGCAGTGCCAGGATGTACGGCGATTTCGGCAGGTGGAAGTCCGAAGATCAGCCAGCCATGTCCCACATCGACGTTGGTAAATTTCAGGACGTCCCGGAAAAATGCCTTATCCGCTTCCGCATTTTGTGAATAAATGAGTAAATGCACCCCGGTTGTCATGCTGTTTATTATCTATTTTGCCGCCTGCGGGTCAGCGTTCCAGATATCCGCGATACATTTCCAGCTTCCGTCTGATTGTTTCTTCCATACCTCGGTATATTTCCCTGTTTCATGGTAGTCGTTTCCTTTAGCATCCTTTGACTTATACTGGTACACACCCACGGCATAACCTATATCACCGGATTTTGAAACCTCCGCTTTTGTTGTCTGAAAGGTAAGTGAGATACCCGGCGTCGCAAACATATTTTTTATAGAGGCTTCCCTTGAGGCGGCATCCGAACAGGTTTTCTCCCCCGGGGGCATCATGATGGCGTCATTGGAATAATAGCTCAGCCATCCTTCCACTGATTTCTTTTCTGAAACGACTGACCAGGCGCTGTCCGCTTTCATAATAGCGGCTACCTCTGAAGAATGATCTTCCGCAATGACCGCCTTGAGGCTGTCCGTTGATTTTTGAAGACCTGTGCTGTTGTTCTGGTTTTTGCATGCGGTGAATAAAATTACCGTTGCCATGCAGGGTAAGAGAAATCTTTTCATAATATGGTGGTTGTTTTGCAGCCTACTCTTTCCGGTTTTCGGCATCCCCGTTTTTGTTAAGTTAATTGGTTCTTCGTTATTGTTCACCTGTATCACCAAAAATATTATTCTACCCTCTCCGTAACCGGGTCCGGTTTCTCTCCGAGGAATTCAACCCATGCTTTTTTCATGCAGGGATAATTTTTTGCTGCTTCCACCAGGCTCATAAACGCAGTAATATTGTCGTCAAACCGCTTTGCCAGGACGGGGTTCTCAATGGATCCGTCTGCTTTGAATCCCTGATGGGCCATTGCCAGGGAGAACATATCCGGAAAAATCCTTGCACCCAAATGTTCCAACGGAATACGAAGCGACCACAGACCCCTGTTACCGCCTGCCATAGACGGTGAGGCCGACATCAGCAAACCATGCCTTTCATTAAAGGGTTGCGGCCGGAACCGTGATACCCAGTCGATCGCATTCTTGATCAGCCCCGGCATGGAGCCGTTGTATTCCGGTGAAGCAATGATAAAAGCATCGTTTGCCAGCAGGCGCCTGCGGAATTCCTCCGCCCCCTGGGGATGGGTGTTGTTCGATTCCAGGTCCTGGTTGAAAGGGGGGACATCAAGCTTATTCGTACCGGCAAGGTCAGCCTTGCCTGCATGATTTTAAATGAACGTTGCTGCCAGTTTTTCCATT
>CAYSIU010000305.1:0-4186 GCA_964431095.1 uncultured Chitinophaga sp.
AAAGGAGTTTTTCAAAACCTCCCGTGAAGCTTTTGATTTCGTAGTTCATATCAATGCTCTAGTCACGGTTTGTGTCAAGCCCACTTATCCCAACACAGGTTATGGGTACATTCAGCATGATACGGCGGTGGCCGCTCCGTATGTATATAAAGTAAAAACCTTTACGGAAAAACCCAATGCAGAGATTGCAAAAGCATTTATCGCCAGCGGTGATTTTCTCTGGAATGCCGGCATTTTTACCTGGAAAGTAAAAAATGTCCTGGCTGCCTTTGAGAAATATCTCCCTGAAATGTACGAGGTGTTCGCAGCTGAAAAAGATAAATTCAACACCTCCAAAGAAGCCCGTGCCATTGAAGCTATTTACCCCCAATGCACTAACATCTCTATTGATTTCGGCATCATGGAAAAAGCCGAAAATGTGTATGTCATTCCGGCTTCGTTCGGGTGGAGCGACCTGGGGACCTGGCAGAGCGCCTGGGAAAATAAGGAGAAGGATAATTCCGGCAATGCCGTGGTGGGGAAACTTGTAATGCTGGTGGATGCCGGTAATTGCATGGTGCATGTTCCGGACAATAAGCTGGTATTGCTGCAAGGACTGAAAGATTATATTATTATCGACACAAAAGATGTATTGCTGATCTGCAAAAAAGATAAAGAACAGGAGATTAAAGATTATGTGGCGGATATAAAAAGAAATAAAGGAGAAAAATTCCTGTGATCTCTTTGTTTGTTTTAAAATAATTACCGGAAAGTGGTAGCCCCGGTTGCCCGGGGTTATTTATTTTTAAGGAACAATCGGGTACTATGGCCGCTTCCCCTGTTACAAATATTCTTTTTATCGACATTGAAACGGTGCCGCAATTTCCCACTTACAGCGCCCTGCCGGAAGAATGGAAACAACTGTGGGATATCAAATCAAATTCCCTTATTAAATACCACGAAGGCGAGACGAATGAATCGCTGTACCCCCGGGCGGGTATTTACGCAGAGTTTGGGAAGATCATCTGTATCAGTTGTGGTATTGTGCAGGGTGGGGAGGCGCAGCGGAAGATGGTTTTGAAAAGCTTTTACGGAGACAATGAGAAAATATTGTTACAACAGTTCATTGAAATGCTGAATAAATGGGCGACGGGCGATCCGAAATTCCTTTGTGCGCATAATGGTAAAGAATTTGATTTCCCCTATCTCTGCCGGCGTATGCTCGTCAATCATCTTGCTGTTCCCGCACTGCTGAACATTTCGGGAAAAAAGCCCTGGGAAGTGAATCATCTCGACACGATGGATCTTTGGAAATTCGGAGATTTTAAAAATTACACATCACTCAACCTGCTGGCCCATGCCCTGGGCATCCCAACGCCCAAGGATGATATCGACGGGAGCATGGTCTGGGAGGTATTTTGGAAGGAAAAAAATATGGCAAGGATCGTAACCTATTGTCAGAAAGATGTGGTCACCGTGGCCCAGATCTACCTGCGGATAAACGGTGATGAGTTGATCAAGAAAGAAAATATAGAGATCAAATCATAATGGAAAGAACCAATTATTCATCCGGCGCTAAATGGGAAGAGATCGTCGGCTATAGCCGGGCGGTAAAAATCGGCAATGTCATTGAAGTGACGGGAACAGTTGCGGTAGACGTTAACAACCAGCTGGTAGGGGAGAATGATGCCTACGTGCAAACGAAATATATCATTCAGAAAATAGATAAGGTCTTACAACGGGCCGGCGCCTCCTTAAAAGATGTTGTCCGGACAAGAATGTTCGTCACCGATATTTCCCGGTGGGAAGAATATGGAAGGGCGCATGGGGAATTCTTTAAAGACATTAAGCCCTGCACTTCGATGATCGAGGTAAAGGGGCTGATAGGTCCGGAATATTTGATTGAAATTGAAGCCACCGCCATCATTGGTTCCTGATTTTTCAAGCTCCTAGATAGCCGTAATTAAAAAATTATGGATAAAATCGGGGTGGTTGAAATTACACTGTCCTTTTATCCATAATCCCATTCCCGGTTTTTGTATTTTTATTCAATCAACTCCTCAACTTGAACCGGCCGGCGATTCATTCAAAACTTCCCGATGTAGGCACAACTATTTTCACCGTGATGAGCGGGCTTGCCACCGAGTACAACGCGGTTAACCTCGGGCAGGGTTTTCCCGATTTTCCAATGAACGATGAGCTTGTTGGGCTTGTCAACGAGGCTATGAAAAAGGGATTTAATCAATACGCCCCCATGCCCGGCTGGAGGCTCCTGCGCGAAGCCATTGCCGCTAAAGCGGAATATCTCTATCAAACTAAAATAAATCCCGATACTGAAATTACGATTACTCCAGGCGGGACCTATGCTATTTACTCTTCATTCACCGCTATCCTGCAACCCGGCGATGAAGTGATCGTTTTTGAACCCGCTTATGATAGTTATGTTCCGAATATTGAGATCAATGGGGCAAAGGCGGTCCTGGTTGATCTTGTTTTTCCTGATTATCACATTGACTGGGTAGCCGTAAAAAATGCCGTTGCTCCCAGGACACGGGCTATCATCATTAACTCGCCGCATAATCCCACGGGGAGCGTGATCAGGGAAAAAGATATTGCCGAATTAAGAAAACTAGTGACCGGGACGGGGATTTTTATTATCAGTGATGAGGTGTATGAGCATCTCATCTTTGACAATATTCCGCATCAAAGCATTCTCCGCTACCCCGACCTGCTGGAAAGAAGTTTTATCTGTTTTTCCTTTGGAAAAGTGTATAACTGCACCGGGTGGAAACTGGGCTATTGCATTGCTCCCGCCGAATTGACCAAAGAGTTCAGGAAGGTTCATCAGTTTAATGCTTTTTCCTGTTTTACGCCCACGCAGGTGGCCCTGGCGCAGTTCCTGCAAAACAAGGAAGCTTATTTGTCCTTGTCTTCCTTCATGCAGGAAAAGAGAGATTACTTCAAACGGCTGATGCAGCAAACCCGGTTTTCATTGCAGGAGTCATCCGGCAGTTATTTTATCTGCGGAACTTATGAGCGAATCAGTGACGAGGCTGATAAAGATTTTGCGGTCCGTTTGACCCGCGAGGCCGGTGTGGCGACGATCCCGGTCTCCGCATTTTACCAGAACGGGAAAGACGACCGGGTGCTTCGATTTTGCTTTTCCAAGAAAAAAGAGACCCTGGAAGCTGCCGTTGAAAAATTAGCCCGTTTTTAATGTCCATTGACTCCCGATACAAAGGAATCTTTTACATGCTGCTGGCTGCCCTCGGCTTTTCGCTGATGGGAGGTGCGGCCAAATCACTGAAAGGAAGCTTCGGGGCGGGCCAGTTGGTCTTCTGGCGAAATGCCATTGGATTATCTGTGTTGATTGCCGGTTTTATCATACGTCCGCCGGTGAACCGGGGCGGCAAATTTCACCTGCTCATCTTTCGGGGCCTGATGGGCACCACGGCGCTCTATACTTTATTGTATTGCATCCTGCACATTCCTCTTGGCACAGCCATGACCTATAGTCTCACGTCGGCCTTGTTCATTGCCGTGTTTTCTTTTTTATTATTCCGCGAATATCATGGGCGCATCGTGTTGTTGGCGGTACTGGTTGGCTTCCTGGGGATGCTGCTCATTTATAAACCCGCTATGCATTTTCCCTGGTACTATCATGCCACGGGCCTGCTTTCGGGCATTACTTCTGCATTAGCCTATATCACGGTAAACCGGCTGGCAGGATATTATGATAACCGGGTGATCGTACTGGCTTTTATCGGGACCGGGGTGCTGGTGCCTGTGATCTTCATGTTGATCCGTTTTTTTGCGCATCTTCCCGCCGATGATGTTTTCTTTATACAATGGCGCTGGCCTTCCGGGATAGAATGGCTCTATATTGCCTGGCTGGGTCTTGCGGCTTTATTCGGTCAATATTTTGTGACCCTTGCCTATGGGGCCGATAAGGCAGGCATCGTCTCCGCCGTGGGCTATGCTAATATTGTTTTCTCTGTTTTCATCGGCATGGCGCTGGGAGATGCTTTTCCGGACTGGATGTCATTGTCCGGAATCCTGTGCATTATTCTCAGCGGGGTGATGATCTCCCTGGTAAAATGGAGATCGGGAGCCCGGGGATGATTCATTCTTTCCGGATAAAAATATTTGGAAATGGTATTTCTTTTATCGTATATTTGCGATATAAGATCAAAAATGGCCTTTCATA
>CAYSIU010000306.1:0-1482 GCA_964431095.1 uncultured Chitinophaga sp.
GACCAGATGATTGTGAGCAGGAGCAGTGGCTGGCCTATACCCACAATGTGGAAGCCACGGTGACCCTGCTGCTGAATGCAGAGGAACGGAAAAGTTTTTTCATTTTTCTTTCCACTGATTTCATTTTCGATGGTGAAAAAGGAATGTACCGGGAAGAGGACCCGCCAGGCCCTGTTAATTTCTATGGCCGGACAAAACTGGAAGCAGAAGATGCCGTAAAGCAATACGAGTATGACTGGGCCATTGCCCGAACGGTACTGGTGTATGGGAAACCTTTAAAAGACCGTGGAAATATTTTGAGCATTGTAAAAGAGAAATTAGAAAAAGGAGAGGAGTATGCTGTCGTGAATGACCAGGTTCGGACACCCACTTATGTAGAGGACCTTGCAGCAGGCATCGAAACGATTATTGATAAAAAAGCAAGGGGTGTTTTCCATCTCTCGGGTACCGACACATTAACTCCTTACGAGATGGCTTGTAAAACAGCGGTTTTTTTAAATCTTGATCCGTCATTGATCCGGAAAGTGACCGCGGCGGATTTCTCGCAGGGGGCCCGCCGCCCGCTGAAGACCGGGTTCGTCATTGACAAAGCAAGAAGGAAACTGGCATATAACCCCATCTCTTTTGAAGAAGGGTTAAAAAGAACCTTTGCCTGATCAGAAACTGAAAACCACAGCGCCTTTGATATAACGGGGCATGCCGGAGGTATAATGGATCTCTTCGACCGGGTTTGTTTCATATTTCAATCTTGACTCGGTATCAAATTGGGCTTCCCTCCATTTACTGTTCAACAGGTTTTCTCCGGAAAGGGTGAAATCAAATTGCTTAAGATGGTAACCTGCTACCAGGTCCAGCAGGAAATATCCTTCTGCCCTGATACTATTTGTTTCATTGGCTGGCCTGTCCCCGATGAACCTGTAGCGTAATGAACCGCTGAACCCTTTTTTTGATCTGGCGGTAAGCCCGCCGATGCTGCTGAAGGAAGGAGCAAGCGGTACATAATTCTTTCCTTTTGGTTCGCTGATAGCCCTGGCCCTGTCCCAATTGATGTCCAGGTCGCCAAACAGCCAGCGGTTGAATTGCTGTCTCGCCGAAAGATCAATACCGAATCTTCTCGTTTTGCCACTGGGTGCTACAATTCCTTCGTCGCCGACATATACAAACTCCTGTTGTGAATACAAATGCCAGAGTGCGGACTTTAAAATGAGATTCTTACCGGGTTTCCATATCAACCCAAGATCAGTGCCGAATACTTTGGGGAGGATGGAATGGGCATCATGGTCAAGGATGACCCTTGTATCGTTGGAGTGGAAACCAATGCCGTTATTCAGGTAAAGTTTCACTTTTTCACAGGGGGAATAGCTGATATTCAGCCGGGGACAGAAAATGTCTTTTTGTTGTGCGGCAAAACCCGTTGAAGTTCCGAGCCTGTCCCTGTATTTAAAATTAAAATGATCATACCGGATGCCGGCATCGAGGCTA
>CAYSIU010000306.1:1492-4176 GCA_964431095.1 uncultured Chitinophaga sp.
TTTCAGTTCTTTTATATTCCCTTTCCGGATCGAGGAGAGGAAAACTCTTTGAGGAGCTTTTGCCAGTTCAATAGGGGTGATATTATCATAGCGGATACCGGAACCCAGTTCCATATTAGCTTTCCGGTTGCCCAATGAAAAAGGCTTTGAAGCGGTAGTCAGATAGCCCATCACATTCCGGGTTTCATTCTGGTTGATCATATCGCCGTTTGCCGTGTCCTTCAACCAGAAGGTAAAATCAGAGAACAGATTGAACTTATAATGTATGAAATAAAATTGGTCGGTCGTTTTCCAGTCGTTTTTCCATTGCTTGCCGAATTTGACACTCAGGTTGCTGCGGCTGGTATTCCCGCCTTCTTTATCATCAATGGAGCCAAACCTGCTGATCATACCTGATCGCACGACCCTGTCAGGGATCTGGCCCGAGGCATTCCAATGGCTGCCAAATGTCGAAGCAATGACCGTTACCTGTGATTGATGGTCGAACCATGCAGTATATTTCCCCATCAGGTTCAGCCGGTGAAAATCCTGGGGGTTGTCAAAATATCCATTCGTAAAGGAATATTCAGAAGCGAGGTAAACCTGCTGGTGGGTTTGGTCGCTGATCTTATTAAATATCTTCAGCATCCCCATTACGCGACGGGTATTGAACTGGCCAAGCTCTGCTTTGATGGAATTCTTATCGATGAATTCTTTGGTGCTGAAATCCACCCAGCCGGCCGTAGCGAGATTCCCTTTTGACAGGAGATAAGGTCCTTTATCGAAGTTTACTTTTTCTACTGTTTCAGGGATCAGGAAGTGAAGGTCAGCATATCCCTGCCCATGGGCATGACTGACCATATTTACTGGTATACCATCCACCGTAATGGCGATATCGGTACCATGGTCCAGATCAAATCCCCTTAAAAAGATCTGTTCGGCTTTGCCGCCTCCGGCATGCTGTGCAATAAACAGTCCCGGGATGATCCGCAACACATCCTGTGAGGTTTTGACCGGTCGAAGCCGGATATCCACTGCGCTGATCGTGTTCAGTCCCGTGGGTTTCTTACTGTTTATTTTAACCTCTGAAAGATCCAGGTCACCTTTTTGGAGATTTACATTGACCATTGTCCGGAGATCGGGTTTTACCTGGACCGGGATGATCTCCGTTTTGTAACCGATATGCGATACGATCATTTCATATTGCCCGGGGCTCACGGCAGTAATACTGAATTTTCCGAACCCATCGGAATTGTCTCCTTTATTTCCTGTAATGGAAATGCTCGCACCTTCCAGCGGCGTATTTGATGCTCCATCGCTGATAAATCCTTCGATGGTTCCTGGTTGCGCGTAGCTATAAAAGGAGAAAAACAGTAAGATGATGGTACCGGTGATTTTTATTCTCATTGTTGGCATTCCTGGACAGGACTAAGTACGTAGTAATCTAAATAAAAGTTCAGCTTCAGTAAATTAAATTCTGATCGCAGCCTGTAAAATTCTATCCTGGCTAAAATCCAGATCAGCTTCTTTCTTCGTAACTGCCTATGTATTGACAAAACCGGACGGACAATGAGGAGAAAGACTCAAACGGACTGCTTCCTCCCGCCTGTTTCGATTGACATTTATTTTCAATTATTTTAAACTATTTAGTATGAAAAAGAAACATCTTGTAGGCGCTTTGCTTGGCGTGGTGCTGTTGGGCGGGATCATTTTTGCTGCCGATCATATCGATGCGCCGGCGGTAACCGGGCCGGGGAGCGTAAGCCTGGGTAATGACATCACCGATATCTACGCATTTCAAAGTCCCACCGACAACAGTAAAATGGTATTTGTAATGAACACAAGGGGTTTAATGTCTCCTGCCGCTACCGCAACAGCCAGTTTCCCTTCCAACGTGCTGTTTGAATTCAACATTGATAATACCGGGGATTATGTAGAGGACCTGGTCATTCAATGCCTGGTACAGAACGGGGAAATGCGCGTATACGGACCCGTGGCTGTTGGCACACCGGGTACAACCAGTACGGTGAAGACCAGCGGACCCATCACAAAAGTATCTGTCACGGCTTATGGAGCTGCTACACCCAGTATAGGAACCAATGCCAACGGCATCAAAGTTTTTGCCGGTCCCCGTGATGATCCCTTCTTTTTTGACCTGGTGCGGTTCAAAGACATCCTTGCAGGCGCGCAAACCAGCTTCCGTAATCCCGGTGTTGACACTTTTGCCGGTACCAACGTGATGTCGATCGTAGTGGAAGTCCCCAAATCATTATTGGGAACCGCTGCCACCATCAATGTATGGGGTGAAACAAAGTCAAAATAATTTCATTAACAATTAAATCATATAGTTATGTTACGGATCAATAAATTTTCCATCATGGCAGCAGCACTACTGGGGCTCTCGCTGCTGGGCTGCAAAAAAGATGAGCAAGACAATTTTGATACCTCAGGCACTTATACGCAGAATGACCAGATGGCCCGCCCCGCGATCAATACCGTATTTGTCGGCGCGGCCCGCAAAAATGAATTCAATACCACGGTCCCCTCGGCAATGAGCGCCGCATTTAAAGCCGACTTCTTGGCCAAGCTTGCTGCTTTTGGATATTCAAACAATATACTCGGCCTGAATGCCAATGCTTTTGCTGATGTGCTTGTAACCGATGTATTGAACGTGAAAATGAACGGCACGACTACTTTCTATGATT
>CAYSIU010000307.1:0-4175 GCA_964431095.1 uncultured Chitinophaga sp.
TACCGTCTGACTGGCCGGTTGAGTAGTGATAGCCGGTGGAAGAGGATTTACTGTAACGGTAAAAGAACAGGTGGGGGAACTGCTCAGCGTGTACGTAACGGTTGTCACCCCTGCATTAAATGTTAGCCCGCTGGCACTACCATTGCCACTACCGGTAGTAGCACCACTTAACGTATATGTATACGATTGTGGTGGATTAATCGCGGGATCAATATTATTAACAACAGCACTACATTGACCGGCAGCGGTATTGACCGTGGTGTTAGGCGGGCAAGTAATCGTTGAATTAGCAACAATTAATGTATCAAATTCAAATAACCCCCAGTTGCCTGCCTGGTCTTTTACCCTGATGGCAAGGAAATGCTGACCCGATGACATATTACCCGGGACAGGGACAGCAAATGTCTGAATTACGATATTACCGGGTACAGTAATGGTTAAAGGAGTACCATTCCCGATCCCCGGGTCACTGTCATAGAAATATTCGGCGGCGGTAATAATGGGCATATCTGCCGTACTCGAGGAAATATAGAATTCCCTTTGTTCAAAAAGTCCCCAAACTCCGTCTGCTCCCTTCACGCGTATGGATAAAAAATGGAATCCCGCCGGCAGCGAGGTCGGTATCGTCGCAGTAAAATTCACTATGGCTCCGCTGGCACCGACCGAGGTGGGAGTGCCGTTCCCGGGTCCGGGATCCGCATCAAAGAAATATTCTGCAGCTACAATATTAGCCGCATTGTTTGCAGAAGAGGAAATATAGAACCCTCTTTGTTCAAACAGGCCCCAGATACCATTCGCGTCTTTTACCCTGATGGATAAAAAATGAAAACCTGCTGGCAGTGAGGTCGGTATCGACGCCGTAAAATTCACCACGGCTCCGCTGGCGCCGACAGAAGTGGAAATTCCATTACCGGGTCCGGGATCTGCATCAAAGAAATATTCTGCAGCAACAATATTTGCCACATCACTCGCAGAACTGGAAATATAGAATCCTCTCTGTTCAAACAAGCCCCAAATGCCATTCGCATCTTTTACCCTGATGGATAAAAAATGAAAACCTGCTGGCAGTGAGGTCGGTATCGACGCCGTAAAATTCACTACGGCCCCGCTGGCACCGACAGAGGTAGGAGTGCCGTTCCCGGGTCCGGGATCTGTATCAAAGAAATATTCTGCAGCAACAATATTTGCCACATCACTCGCAGAAGTAGAAATATAGAATCCTCTTTGTTCAAACAGGCCCCAGGTACCATTCGCATCTTTTACCCTGATGGATAAAAAATGAAAACCTGCCGGCAGCGAAGTGGGTATTGCCGCTGTAAAATTCACCACGGCCCCGCTGGCGCCGACAGAAGTGGGAGTGCCGTTCCCGGGTCCCGGATCAGTATCAAAGAAATATTCTGCTGCCACAATATTGGCTGCGTCGGTGGTTGCAGAAGAAATGTAAAACCCTCTATATTCAAAAAGCCCCCAGGTGCCATTATTATGTTTAACCCTCAACCCCAGAAAATGAAATCCGGGTGAAAGGGAGGAGGTGGAAATGGCAGCAGAGAAATTTAACGTATCGCTGGTGCCGCTGAGAGTTACCTGTGTCCCGTTATTAATACCGGGATCGGTATCAAAAAAATACTCCGCTTTACTGAAACCCTGTCCCCTTGCAAATTGCATCAGCACTAACAGGCAGCTTAAAAAGAATGTTCTTTTCATAATAAAAAGGTTTAAAGTCTCTTCCAATGTGAATGAAAAGAGCTTTAATTATTCTTTCTGGCTTCTACCTGTACGTTCAATGTACCGCCCGCTGCAATGGTGGGATTGGTAATGTTCATACTGAAAACATAGGGCAAGCGGCTGGTACGGCTGGTGGTCCAGTTCAGGCTACCGACCGCATCATACAGTAATCCCATGTCCTTTCCATCCGAACCTGAATTGTTGGCAGGTCCGGCAGAAATGGTAAAGTCGAGTAAAGGATTATTGACCCCGTTATTGACGGAAACCTGGTCAACCATTTGCGGATCCTGGTTCGCTACATTTCCTCCTGCATTCACATTACTATTTACTGCCCAGGGGTTATTGGTGCCTGCATTAAAAGTGATGTTATTATTAAAAGTGCTGAAGCTGTTCTGGTTGGCTGCATCACGACGAACAAAAATATTATTGGTGATCGTTAAAAACCGGCAATTGTTGTTAAAGCAATCCCGGGTACCACTTCCGGGGCCAAACCACAAATTGTGGTTCAGCAAAACACTTACAGAATTTACAAAACCGTTAAGATTTCCGGACCGGCAACATCCGTTTTCATGAAAATAGTTATTCTGGAAAAGGAAATTCTGGTAAGTGGAAATGCTGCTTCCATCCACACTGCTGTTATCGAAAACATTTCCTTCAAACAGATAACCCATATAGGTAACAGATCCCTCATTTAATGAAAGAGCAATACCAATGAAATCGTTTCGGATAAAACGAAGACTATCGGCATGGCTGGAATATATGCTAATGTTGTTATTAAAGGCGATACCTTGTAACTCGGTATTACTGCAGGAGGCTCCTGTAATGGTACAACCCCCGACCAAAGCGGCAAATGGCAGATTTTTGTTGGGAGCCCAGCCGGGTCCGATGATGACCAGCCTTTTGTTGGTGATCGTAAAAGCAGCATAAACATTGGGGCTGCCATTTACATAGATGGTGTCGCCGTTATTGCTGGCATTTACCGCCGCCTGAATGGTGCTGAACTGTGCCAGCGTAGATGGCGTATTGCTTACCGTACGAATGGTTGCGTTGGCATATACAGCAGCCAGAAAAGCGAGGGAAAGAGTAATTTGTTTCATAGTAAAAAGTTTATGTTTAAAAAACAGAACTGAATTATTAACCAATCCTCAAAAAAAAATTATTGAAACAAAGACCGAATGTCAGGATGAAAAACGCCGGTTTCAATACCCCATTGAGGTATTTATTGGACTCCCTTGATTTTTTTGGAGCGATTAAATGATGATAATAAATTAAGAAGGTTCAGGCCAAACCCTGTTGCCGGGCTTTCAGGATAGCTTCATGGCGGGAGGCAACATGTAGTTTTTTGTAGATCTTTTTTACATGAGTGCGGACTGTTTCATAACTGATAAAAGACCGTTCGGCGATGGCGCGGAAATTATAGCCTTCTGTCATTAAAATAAGGATCTCTTTTTCCCTTTCACTAAGATCGTATTCCGTTTTATCGGGCGAAACAAGGATCACATTCTTATTCAAAAAAAATTGTAATACCTGCCTGGCTATGGAAGAAGACATCGGGGCGCCCCCGTTGAAAACCTCGTGAACCGCCTGTAATAATTTCGCCGGGGAATCATTTTTCAATATATATCCCGAAGCGCCGGCACACAAGGCATTGAATATTTTATCGCTGTCATTGAATACCGTTTGTATCAGAATTTTGATGTCGGGGAATTTCTCGTGCAGGATCCGGGTAGCTTCAATACCATCCAGGCCCGGCAGCTCGATGTCCATCATGACAACGTCCGGCTCACTTCTCCGGATATCTCTTTCCAGGTTATTACCGTCGGCAAAAGCTCCTGTGCACTTAAATCCTGCCGTTCCGTTCAGAATGGCCTCCAGAGCCTCTCTCACCAGTTTGTTGTCCTCGAATATGGCAACCCGTATTTCCATGTTGCAAACATTAAAGTTGGGGATTTTATTTCTTTATCCAATACCTCATTGGGTGATTAAGCAGGAAATGCGGATCGTGGTGCCTTTACCTGCCCCGCTTTCCATCTGCAGTTCCATTTTATTTTCCTGGGCACGGTTTCTCATATTTTTCAGGCCATTCCCGCTCTAATCCTTACCGGAATCAAACCCTTTCCCGTTATCACAAACGCTGAAAATAAAATAATTGTTTTCCTGCTCGCCCCCGATCATGATCTCGCTGCATCCTGAATATTTGACTGCATTATTGACGGCCTCTTTGCAGATCAGGTAAATATTCCTCCGGTATTCCATGGGTAATTTTGCATCCCCGATCCCCGGATCCACCTTCCATTCGATCCTTATGTTTTTTGCTTGCGTCATACCATAGGCATATTCCTTCAGCCTTTCGATGAACTGGAGGACGTTATCATTTTTGGGGTTCACGGTCCACACCACGTCATCCAGGTTATTGACCATTTCCTGGGCCCCGGTTTCAATCACATTCA
>CAYSIU010000308.1:0-3215 GCA_964431095.1 uncultured Chitinophaga sp.
TTAATGAACTGGGAAACCGGTGAAAGATCCAGTTTCCCCTTGGTTGCTGCATCGATATATCTTTCGGTTTCGGGATTTTTTAAAAGTAATTTGAAATCAAAAGGCTCTTGATCCATCTCAAGGTGACCTTTTGAAATATCAATCACTGCATTATCGGGCAATCCATCGGGGTTGGTAGCGTGGAGTGCCAATTGGACATTTTTTACGGGTTTGGGCAGTTCCGGATATTTAAAGGAGCCATTCTTTACCTCCAGGTTTACATCATAGGCAGGGAATTGGGTGGGGCTATAGGTCCCTTTTACAAATCCATTGAAAACAGCATCCCCGCTTGTGTTCAGTTTTTCAAAATCTTTTTTATAAATGGCCGGGATCATCGACAGGATATTCCTGAATTGATTGCTGGGGGAATTGAATTTTACATCCATGTTGTAGGTACTATCATTCACCAGCTGAAAAAATCCCTGGAGGGATAATTTAAGATCGTTCAGGATGATCCTGTCTGTATTGAAAGTATAGGTATTTGTTTTGTTATCAATTTTAATATCGGTGACAATATCCGCTTTGGAATTCGCCAGGTAGGGGATATCATCCTGGGTAAAACTGGCCTCCCGGGCATGTGTTACGGTGGAGAGGGTAAACTGGTCCAGCGTCAGATCCCCGCTTCCCCGGTGATCCACATGGTCCCATACCGTATGGGTATTGTGTTTATCGTCTTTGTATTCGATATAACCATCACTGATCGAGTAATTTTTCAGCGACATTCTGAAAGCGGAAGCAGATGTATCTACGCGGGTGGTATCGGTCGATTTTTTGGCAATGTCCCAATTAACCTTCCCCTCTTTGTTCATCAGCGCATGGATCCGTGGAGATTTCAGGTAAGCCCCGAATATCTTTATATTTTTTCCTTTAATAACACTGAGCAGATTGGCGGATGCATCTACTTTCTTTGCATAGATCAGTGTATCGCCTTCAAATTCGTCAGTGCCTACAATGGAAAGGTCTTTCAGCACGATCGTAACCCTTGGGAAATGCCGGAGTAATGAGAGATGTACGTCGGCGAAATCAACTTTGGCCGTAAGACTTTTGTTGATCTCCTTTTTAATGAGCTGGGTAATTTGTTTTTTAAACGCGATAGGAATAATAAATGCCAACAGGATTAAAGAGAGAAAAACTAAGCCGGTAATTTTCAGTGCTTTCTTCATAACACATTGATTTAAAACCGCGCGCTTATAAAAAGTCAACAATAATGCCGGAAATCGGTTGAAATATTGGCTGGAATAACATGTATATGCCTTTGAACCATTTATTTATTAAAAGGGATAATAGGGGAGGATTTTTCATGACTACTATTCAATGAGGATTCCCTCTTCCTGCGCAGCCAATCCTGTTGATCATTAATGATCATTCAGCGGTAAACCTCTTTTCTGCCACTCAATCCAGTTCAGGTATTCATCCCCTTTGCGGTGCACTTCCATGGTGATACAATTGTCAACCGGACAAACTAATTTACAAAGATTGCAGCCCACACATTCCTCATCGATCACCGTGTAGGTGTTGTACGGCTTTCCATAATCAAGGCGGATGGATTGATGCGATGCATCTTCGCAGGTGATGTAACAAAGACCGCAATGGATGCATTTGTCCTGGTTGATCTTTGCGATATGATGGTAATTAATGTCGAGATCCTCCCAGTGAGTGATGGTATTTACCGACTTCCCGATAAAATCTGCGAGTGTTTTAAAGCCTTTTTCATCCATCCAGTTGTTCAGTCCCTCGCAGAGGTCTTCGATGATCCTGAAACCGTGGGTCATAACGGCGGTGCATACCTGTACATTAGCGGCTCCCAGCAACATGAATTCCACTGCATCCCTCCAGGTGCTGATGCCCCCGATGCCGGAAATGGGAACCTTATTGGTCACTTCATCCTGCGAAATGGTTGTGAGCATTTTTAAGGCGATGGGTTTCACGGCCGGACCGCAATAGCCGCCGAAAACCGATTTGCCCGCCACAAAAGGATTGGGAACAAAAGTATCCAGGTCGACTCCAGTTACTGATTGAATGGTATTGATCAGGGACAGTGCATCCGTACCGGCTTTCACCACGGATCGGCCCGTGGGAACCACGGAATGGACATTCGGAGTAAGTTTTGTGATAACGGGAATCGTGGCCGCTTCCATCACCCATTCCACCACCATGCAGGCGATCTCGGGGTCCTGTCCCACGGTGGCGCCCATACCTCTTTCCGTCATGCCGTGGGGGCAACCGAAATTCAATTCAATACCATGTGCTCCTGTGTCTTCGGTTTTTTTGATCAGTTCGTGCCAGCTCTTGCGGTCGTTATCAGCCATCAATGAAACGATCATTGCCCGGTCAGGGAATAATTTTATGCATTCCGTTATTTCTTTCAGGTTCAGATCGAGCGGCCTGTCGGATATGAGCTCAATATTATTAAACCCCATCACTTTTTGTCCACCATAATCAACAGCCGAATACCGCGAAGAGACATTCTTGATCTGTGAACCCAATGTTTTCCATACTACGCCACCCCAGCCGGCTTCGAAAGCCCGGAGCACATTGTATTTTTTATCGGTAGGAGGGGCACTCGCCAACCAGAAAGGGTTGGGAGATTTGATACCGAGAAAATCTGATCTGAGGTCTGCCATAAAAATGCTTTTTTATACAACACAAACACATAGGATACATAATCTTCACATAGTCATTTATACGGAATTAACTATGTGTACCTGTGCAGCTATGTTCCTACATAGTAAATAATCATTCAATTAAAGACCAATATATTTCAAGATCGCCTTTGCTGCATCCTTTCCTGCTTCCACGGCATCTACCACTTCCTTGCCGCCATTGACTGCATCACCTCCCGCAAATACCCCTTTGATATTGGTGGCACCATCATCGTCAATAACGATCTTTCCGCTCTTATTATTCAGGCCATTGTTTTTTACCAACTCTTCAAAGGGAACTTGTCCCGCGGCTTTGATCACCATGTCCACGTCCAGTGTGAATGTTTCACCGGTATCAACGGGGGAGCGGCGACCACTGGTATCAGCTTCGCCTAATTTCATTACGCTGCACTGCAATTGTGCCACTTTTCCATTTGCTCCTTTTATTTCTTTGGGCGACGCGAGCCAGATAATTTCGCAACCATCCAGTTTGGCAATATTCAATTCATACTCGGTACATGGCATTTCTTCCTT
>CAYSIU010000308.1:3225-4158 GCA_964431095.1 uncultured Chitinophaga sp.
TTTTCTTCCTGTGTTCTCCTGTAGATCATGGTCACCTCCTTTGCTCCCAATCGTTTTGCCTGGGTAGCTGCATCAATCGCTGTCATTCCCATCCCTATCACCGCCACTTTATCGCCTACCGGTACAGCAGGGTATCCTTTGCTCCTGATATCATAAATGAAACTTATCGCATCTACCACGCCGTTCAATTCTTCACCAGGAATATCCAATTGCCGGGCCAGGCCCACGCCGATCCCGAGATAGACCGCATCGTAATTTTTTTGGAGATCCTTAAGTGAAACATTTCTTCCCAATTCCTGATTGTATTTTATTTCAATCCCGCCAATCGCCGTGATATAATTGACTTCGTCATCACAAAACTGCGGCGTTACTTTATAGGCAGCGATACCATAGGTCATCAGGCCGCCGCCCTTAGTTTCCTTTTCATAAATCGTAATGTCAACTCCTTCTCTTGTCAACACATGGGCACAACTTAATCCGGCAGGACCGGCGCCTACGATGGCCACTTTTTTGCCATTGGATGGCTTCCTTTGAAACAATTGCCAGTTTTTTTTCATCGCACCCGCTGTAGAATATTGTTGCAGCCGGGCGATCTGGATGGGTTCTTCTTCCAGTAAATTATAAACGCAGGCCCCTTCGCAGAGTTTTTCTACGGGGCAGACCTTGCTGCAACCGGCACCCATGATATTCGAAATAAAAATGGTATGTGCCGACCCTTTTACATTGTCACTCGCGATCTGTTTAATGAATTTAGGTACATCAATATGGGTGGGACAACTCTTGGTGCAGGGAGCATCATAACAGAACAGGCAACGGTTAGCTTCCACTACCGCCGCTGTCTTATTCTCGAACGGAGGTCGGATATCAGCAAAATTCTGATCGTATTGTTCTTTGGATAATCTGTTATTACTGATTGACATAAGTTTTATAACG
>CAYSIU010000309.1:0-4145 GCA_964431095.1 uncultured Chitinophaga sp.
TGACTCTCCCGTCCCAAACCAGCTACCCCGCCGGCATTCGAAGCTTTCCCCCGGGCATAAATGATCCCATCTTTCTGGAAAACTGAAATGGCTTCAGGAGTAGTCGGCATATTGGCCCCTTCTGCCACGAGTTTACAGCCATTGGCTTCCAGCATAAGCGCATCATCTTCGTTTAGTTCATTTTGTACTGCGCAGGGCAGGGCTACGTCACAGGGTATTTTCCAGGGTTTTTCACCCTCAAAGTACTGGCATCCGAAAGTGGCCGCATATTCGCTGATGCGACCCCGCTTATTATTTTTCAAATCCATCAGGAAAGACAGCTTCTTTGTATCAATGCCATCCTTGTCATAGATAAAACCATTGCTGTCTGAAGCCGTCAGGGGGATGCCTCCAAACGCAAGGGTCTTTTCGATGGCATACTGTGCCACGTTACCGCTTCCGGATACGATCACTTTTTTGTTCTTCATTGAATCGCCTTTTGTTTTCAGCATCTCCTCCACAAAAAACAAAAGTCCGTAACCGGTAGCTTCAGGACGGATAAGACTGCCTCCATAGGCATATCCTTTACCCGTCAGTACACCTGTGAACTCATTGGTCAATCGTTTGAACTGGCCGAAAAGGTACCCGATCTCCCTTGAGCCTACTCCAATATCACCGGCAGGTACATCTGTATCCTTACCGATATGCCGGAATAATTCAGTCATAAAACTCTGGCAGAAACGCATCACTTCATTATCTGATTTCCCTTTCGGATCAAAATCCGAACCGCCTTTACCTCCACCCATGGGTAAGGTTGTCAACGAGTTTTTAAAGACCTGTTCAAAGGCCAGGAATTTCAATACACTGAGCGTAACGCCGGGATGGAATCTGAGTCCACCTTTGTAGGGACCGATGGCATTGTTCATCTGCACCCGGTAGCCACGGTTCACCTGGTAATGACCGGCATCATCCATCCAGGGCACCCTGAACATGAGTACTCTTTCAGGCTCTACCAGGCGTTCCAGTATGTTGGCTCGTTTGTATTCCGGGTGTTCTTCAATAAAGGGGATAACAGCTTGTGCTACTTCGTATACAGCCTGGTGGAATTCGGGCTCAGCAGGATTACGTCGTTCCACCAACTGCATGAATTTTTCGACAGCTGATTGTTTCGTTGCAATCATACGGTAAAAGTTGATCGTTAGTGTAGTTTACAGGAAGAGGTGGCCCTTTTCCGGTAAATAAATATACCAATGTAGAAAATAATTACGAATAATCAACTGATAAACGAACAAAATGCCTTTTGAGTGGAAGAAAATTCTGTTAAAGCTTTGCTTAAAAGGCGGTTTATCTGGAAAATTCTTTGCGTATTACATTAAGGGCGCCACCCTGCCTGAACCATTGAATTTGTTGTTGATTGTAGGTATGGTTCACCTGTATCTCATCCTTAGTTCCATTTTTATGGTTGAGCACAACAGTTAAGGGTTGATTGGGAGCAAATTTTTTGAGTCCAAGGATATCAATACTATCGTCCTCCTGCACTTTGTCATAATCCCCTTTATTGGCAAAAGTGAGTGCCAGCATGCCTTGTTTTTTCAAATTGGTTTCGTGGATCCTTGCAAAGCTTCTTACCAGGATGGCCCGAACGCCAAGGTGTCGTGGTTCCATCGCTGCATGCTCCCGCGAAGATCCTTCCCCATAATTCTCATCTCCCACTACCATGCTGCCGGTACCGGCCGCCTTATATGCTCTCTGCGTGGCCGGCACAGGCCCGTATTCACCGGTAAGTTGGTTTTTTACACTGTCGGTCTTGTCATTGAAGAAATTGATCGCGCCGATCAGCATATTGTTACTGATATTATCCAGGTGTCCACGGAATTTCAGCCAGGGCCCTGCCATACTGATATGATCCGTTGTGCATTTACTTTTTGCTTTGATCAGGAGTTTGAGTCCTTTCAGGTCCGTCACTTCCCATTCTTTAAAAGGTTCCAGCAATTGCAATCGTTTGGAATCCGGCGCTACTTTTACCTGCACTTTGCTGCCATCAGCAGCAGGGGCCTGGTAGCCTGCATCTTCCACTGCGAATCCTTTTGGCGGTAATTCAAAACCGGTGGGTTCTTTCAATAACACCTCTTCACCCTTTGCATTTTTCAGTTTATCCTTTAATGGATTAAATGAAAGAGTGCCGGCCATTGCCAATGCAGTGACCAACTCGGGTGAACCAACAAATGCATGTGTGCTTGAAAGACCGTCATTTCTTTTTGCGAAATTCCTGTTGTAAGAAGTAACGATCGTGTTCTTACGGTTGGGATCATCAATATGTCTGGCCCACTGCCCTATACAGGGCCCGCAGGCATTGGCAAGGACCATCCCGCCTACGTCTTCAAATTCTTTAATGAAACCATCCCGTTCAATGGTGTAGCGAACTTGCTCACTGCCCGGTGTGATTGTGAAGTCGGAAACTGTTTTCAACCCCTTGCTCATCGCATCTTTTACAATGGAGGCTGAACGACTGATGTCTTCATAAGAAGAATTGGTACAGGAACCGATCAGTGCTACTTCTATTTTGGCCGGCCAACCGTTCTTTTCCACTGCATCTTTCAGTTGTGAAATGGGAGTGGCGAGGTCCGGCGTGAAAGGTCCGTTCAGGTAAGGTTCCAGTTGGCTGAGATCCAGCTCGAGCAGCTGGTCATAGTAGTTTGTTGGGTCGGCATATACTTCTGCATCCGGGCGAAGATGTTCCCTGATCTTGTCGGCCATCGCCGCCACTCCTTCCCTGCCCGTGGCCTTTAAGTAAGCGCTCATTTTTTCATCATAGGCAAATAAAGAACAGGTGGCCCCTATTTCGGCGCCCATATTGCAAATGGTTCCTTTGCCCGTCGCACTCAAGCTGTCGGCCCCTTCCCCGAAATATTCAATGATGGCTCCCGTACCTCCTTTCACTGTCAATTGCCCAGCCACCCAAAGGATCACATCTTTAGCTGAGGTCCAGCCGCTCATCTTACCAGTGAGTTTGACACCGATCAGCTTCGGCATTTTCAATTCCCATGGAAGACCTGCCATCACATCTACCGCATCCGCACCTCCTACGCCAATGGCAATCATACCCAAGCCTCCTGCATTGGGTGTATGTGAATCGGTCCCGATCATCATACCACCGGGGAATGCATAATTCTCCAGTACCACCTGGTGAATGATACCAGCACCGGGTTTCCAGAAACCGATGCCATATTTATTGGAGATGGAAGAAAGAAAATCGTACACTTCGCGATTGGTCTCAATGGCCAGCTGGAGATCTTTTTTGGCACCAACCTTTGCCTGTATCAGGTGATCACAATGTACGGTGGAAGGAACAGCCACTTTATCCCTTCCGCAGGTCATGAATTGCAACAGCGCCATCTGGGCTGTTGCGTCCTGCATGGCAACGCGGTCCGGGGCAAAATCCACGTAATCTTTTCCACGCGAATAGGGTGACGAGGGCGGGGTTCCCGGCAAATGCGCATATAATATTTTTTCAGACAAGGTAAGAGGCTGACCCACCAGTTGGCGGGCGGCCTTTACTTTGGCCGGCAGTCCATCATAGACTTTTTTAATAAGATCAAGATCGAAGACCATGGGGGATAATTTGCTAATGTGCTAATATGCTAATTTGTTTATATCCCGGGGGCTTTGGATTCCCTGAGAAGGAAATCTACGTTCCGCGCACCCGTTAACTCATTCTCACAATAGTGATCAACACATTGTTAAGGCCGCAAAGTTACGGAAATCACCCATCTTAATAACTCCCGGTTGACCGGATTGTTCAAATAGTGTAAATTAGTATGGTGAACAAATTCAAAAGTTTTGTTGAGTGGAATGCCTTTGGGGTGTGTACGGCCATAGGCCAGCGATTGGGGATCTCTACCAGCAGGATCCGGCAGTATTTTATGTACACTTCTCTGCTCACCCTGGGTTCACCCATCATCCTCTATATGGTACTCGCCTTCTGGAAGAATATGCGAAAATATATCTGGGCGGCGAAAAGAAATCCCTGGTATTATCTTTAATGCTAAATGCCCATTTAACATTCATTATCTCACGTTTCAAATCCATCAAATAAGTTCTTTCAGCTTCGCCACCACGGCATCTACTTCCTTTGTGGTATTATACTTACTGAAAGAAAAGCGGAC
>CAYSIU010000310.1:0-4138 GCA_964431095.1 uncultured Chitinophaga sp.
TTCGTTCCCCCGGGAGCAGGACCCGCTCTACCAGCCCCCAATTGATCAACTCCCGGATATTCATATTGGTATTGCCCCGGCTGATGTTCAGCTCTTCCATCATATCGTCCTGGGTAAGGGGTTCGGGACTGACCAGCAGCAATGCATAGATCTGTGCCATGGTGCGGTTAATGCCCCAATGGGTGCCAAAAGCGCCCCAGCTGCCGATGAATTGTTGACGGGCTTCGGTAAGTTTCATGAACCAAAACTACGACGACAATTTCGAATTTTCAAAAAATACTGAAAATTAATTTCTACCCGTTAAATCAGTAATTTTAACCATGCCCAGGATCCTGCTGAGTCTTTTCTTCTTTTTTTGCTCCCTTGTTTCCGGGGCCCAGTTACGGTCCTTCCGTTTTGCATTTATTTCCGACACCCATATCGGCTCTCCCAACGGCTCTTCGGAAGAGGACCTGCGTCGCACCGTAAGGGATATCAATGCCATGGGGGGAATCGCATTCGTAGTGCTGACAGGAGATATCACTGAACTGGGGACAGATGAAGAACTAAGACTTGCCAAACAGATCCTCGACAGCCTCAAAGTTCCCTGGTATATCATCCCGGGCAATCATGATACCGGCTGGAGCGAAAGCGGCGGTATGATGTTCACGACGCTGTTCGGATATGATAAATTCAGCTTTGCATACGAAGGGATCCATTTTCTTGGCTGTGCTTCCGGCCCTTACGTGCGGATGGGAGACGGTCATGTGCCTCGGGATGCCATCCATTGGCTGGATAAGGAACTAAAGCAATTAAAGCCCGGACAACCCCTTATTTTTCTCAATCATTACCCCATCGACAACGGGCTGGACAATTGGTATGAAATCACCGATCGCCTGCGGCATTATAACACCTGGGCCATTCTTTGCGGCCATGGCCATGCAAACAAAGCCATGAATTTTGAAGGTATCCCTGCCGCGATGGGCCGCTCTAACCTGCGGGTCAAAGCTCCGGTAGGCGGGTATAACCTCGTGGATGTAAGAGCGGATTCTATGCTTTTTTCCGAACGAAGACCAGGTGTAGAAACATTGGCTCCATGGACCGGGATAAAAATTGAGAACAGATCTTTTGATACTACTCAAAGATTCAACAGGCCGGATTTCAGCATTAATGACAAATACAAAAAAACAACAGAAGAATGGCGTTTTTCTTCCGAGGCGAATATTATATCCACCCCGGCCGTGGCAGATGATAAAATAATAGTGGGTAACCAATCGGGTGAATTAGTTTGCTTATCATTAAAAGATGGCCGCAGGAATTGGACCTACCAGGTAGGCGGACCCATTTTCTCATCGCCGGCCATCAGTGCTGAACGGGTTGTTTTCGGTTCTGCCGATGGGTATGTGTATTGTATCGGTACCGCTACGGGAAACCTGATCTGGAAAAAACAAACGGATGCGCCGGTACTGGGTTGCCCATTGATCAATGATGGAATCATTTATATCGGGGGGAGTAAAAAGTTTTTTTCGTTCGACCTGGAGACCGGCCATCAACGATGGAGCTTTGATGGCCTGGGTGGACCAGTGATGAGTACACCTTTGTATTATGATGACAGGATTTTTTTTGGTGCCTGGGATACCTACCTCTATTCTCTTGACAGTCGTGATGGAAAGCTGATATGGAAATGGAACAATGGTTCAACTGTCCGCAATTATTCACCGGCTTCCTGCATCCCCGGGATCATCGCCGGGGTCATTTATATTGTCGCACCCGACCGTTATATCAGCGCCATTGATGTGGAAACAGGAAAAACTCTCTGGCGGAATAACGATGCCACGGTAAGGGAATCGATCGGCTTTTCTGAGAACGGCCGTTGGATTTACGGGAAGACCATGCAGGATACGATCGTGGCCTATGCTACCAGCCGGGAAAAACAAACCGCAGCGTGGAAGATGCACTGTGGTTTTGGATACGAACATGTTCCCTCCATGCTGATCGAAAAAGAAGGGTTTGTTTATTTCGGAACAAAAAACGGGGTGGTCTATTGTATCGATCCGGTCAACCGTACCATTGTATGGGCGCATAAGATCGACAATTCCATGGTGAATACAGTGAGGGTGATCAATAAATACAGGTTGGTGGCGGCAACAATGGATGGAAAACTGGTCCTGATCAAATCAGGAGGTTATTAAGCCGTTTGGTTCTCATGACTGCCCGACGGGGTTTTATGATTCTCCCATCTTCTGAACAATCCATTTGCAAATAAAGCCAGGATTCCCAACCCCAAGGTGGCCAACCCAATATCCAGGAGCAGTTTGATGGTCACACCATCCAGCAACTTCATACAAAGGGTGAAGCCCAGAAAGCAAACGCCCGTAACAATTAAAAGATTCACCAGCGAGATCCCTTTTTCTTCTTTATTCTTCATACAGCACGGTTTTGAAAAATAAGAGCAAAAATCATACTACTATAAGGTGGGACTTGCTTTTTTTATTGTGTCGGGTTCGGGAAGTTATACACAACCTGAAACTAAATTAATATAAGAATACGGTGGCACAGAATAATCAAAAGGAATTGCAGAAAATCGGCCGGCAATATTGTTAATAGTACAACGTAGAATTACTTTCCAAGCAGCATGGATATGGGATTCTCCATGAATTTTTTGAAGGTCTGCAGGAAGGCGGCGCCGGTGGCCCCATCCACGGAACGGTGATCGCAGCTCATCGTAACTTTCATGACATTTGTTACCGCAAATCCCCCATTGCGGCTCACTACGGCCTCTTTTATTTTTCCGACTGCCATGATACAACTGTCAGGAGGGTTGATGATGGCAGTGAATTCGTCAATATCCATCATACCCAGGTTGGAGACGGTAAAAGTGTTACCGGTAAACTCGTTTGGCTGTAATTTTTTATTCCGGGCCTTCCCGCTAAGCTCTTTGCTTTCGGCCGCGATCTGCGGCAGTTCTTTCTGATCTGCAAAACGGATCACCGGTACGATCAATCCATCCTCGATAGCTACCGCGATCCCGATGTGAATATGGTGATGCCGGCGGATCTTATCGCCCATCCATGAGGCGTTGACGGCAGGGTGCTGGCGAAGTGCCAGAGCCGCAGCTTTTACCACCAGGTCGTTGAAACTTATTTTCACAGGACTCACCTCGTTGAGTTGAGTCCTGGCAGCAATGGCATTATCCATATTGATCTCCATCGTGAGATAGAAATGAGGAGCCGAGAATTTGCTTTCGGCCAGGCGACGGGCGATCACATTTCGTATTTGTGAGTTCGATATATCAGTGTACCCTTCTTCACCCATTACTGAAGCAAATTCCGTAAAGGGCTTCGCTGTTGCGGTCTGTTGGCGGTAATTATCAATATCGGCTTTGGTGATCCTCCCTCCGTCACCGCTTCCCTGGACGCTATTCAGATCGATACCTTTTTCCCTTGCCAGTTTTTTTGCCAGCGGCGATGCTTTGACACGGCCATTGGTGGCTTCCTGCTCATTGCTTTTTACGGGTTGTGGCTCCCCGGCTGATGGCTTGCTGCTAACTGAATCCTTATCTGCCGGAACCCGGGCTCCTTTGGCGGCATTCACGATCCCATCCACATCTACCTTTCCCTTTTCCCCGATGATACACAGCAGGCTGTTTACCGCGATCTTTTCTCCCTGTTGGGCACCTATATATAATAGTGTTCCGTTTTTATAGCTTTCCAATTCCATCGTGGCCTTATCCGTTTCTATTTCAGCCAGCACTTCTCCTTTTTTGACCGTGTCGCCAACATTTTTATGCCAGACAGCGATGACACCTTCTTCCATGGTATCGCTCAGGCGAGGCATCAACACAACTTCATCCATTTTGGAAATATCAAGAGTGGTTACTGGTTGCTGCCCGCTCTTGTGACCCGGTTGGACGGGTTTACTGGTCGTTTGTTCCTTGTCCCTCGTCACCTGCTCCTTGCTTGCTTCTTGTGCCTTGCTCCCTGTGTCTTTATCTGTTCCTTTGCTCTGAACTTTTCCTTTGATCAATCCTGAAATATCTTCACCGGGTGATCCAACAATGGCCAACAGGTCATCCACTTGCATTTTTCCGCCTTTTTAACTTCCAATTTGCAGAGGGGTACCATTTTTAAAACTTTCCATTTCAATGTTGACTTTATCC
>CAYSIU010000311.1:0-1071 GCA_964431095.1 uncultured Chitinophaga sp.
AAGCTTTCGACAAATACTACGGCTCACTGCGCTGCGAATTTGAAATATTTAATCCTGTTATCGAAATTTTGAATCAATCTATTACCTGCTATCCAACTGCAAACTGCTGACTGCCAACCTTCCTGACGATTTGCCTCCCGGGGAGTCGCAGGAGGCTTTGTTACTCACTTAGAGATGGCGACTGCTGATAGTATCTTTGTACCATGGTTGCACTGAATACGATTCTCTTCTTTGTCCTTACCCTGATGCTGATGGGTTTTTTTGCCGGTATTGAAATGGCTTTCTACAGCGCCAACCGACTGAGCCTGGAGATCAAAAAAAAACAGAGCGGCGGCTTTATGCAGATTCTCACCCGCTTCATTGAAGCCCCAGCAAAATTCCTGGGTACCACGCTGATCGGGTTTAATATCTTCCTGGTGTTTTTTGGTCTGCAGATCAGCACCGTCATGAACCCGCTCTGGAACCGGCTGCACATCCATTCCGCTTCCATCCGCATCCTGGCTGAGATCACGCTTTCCACTTTTGTAGTGCTGGTGTTCGCCGAATTTATTCCCCGCGCTTTTTTCCGCGCCCGCAGCAATACCCTGCTCATCCGGATGACCTATATCTCCGATTTTTTCTACCAAATGTTTGCCCCCCTGGCCACGGGACTGATCGATCTTTCCGAATGGTTATTGAAATACGTGTTCAATATCCGGCTCGATAAAAACAAGGAACCGATCAACCGGGCCGACCTGAAAAATCTTTTCCAGCACAAAGAAGACGAGGAGCGGCAGGAACGTAATACCCAGTTAATGGAGAATGCGCAGGAACTGCCCCACGTGAAGATCCGGCAATGCCTCGTGCCCCGCAAAGAGATCATCGGCATCGACGGCCGCGCCACAGTGGAAGAACTCAAGAAAAAATTCGCCGACACTCGGCTCAGCCGGCTGGTGGTCTATGAACGAAACATCGATCATATCACGGGTTATGTGCACCAGCTCGATATGTTCAAAAAACCCGCCTCCATACAATCCGTATTACTACCTATACCCGCCGTACCGGAAAGTATGAGCGCCACCGGGCTGATCA
>CAYSIU010000311.1:1081-4128 GCA_964431095.1 uncultured Chitinophaga sp.
TTCACGCGTGAAAGAAAAAGCATCGCCTGGGTGGTGGATGAGTTTGGCGGCACGGCCGGTATCATCACCATGGAAGACGTGCTGGAAGAACTGTTTGGCGAGATCCAGGACGAATATGACACCGAAAAATTTGTAGAAAAGCAACTGGCCGGGGATGAATATATTTTTTCCGGTCGACTGGAACTGGATTACCTCGAAGAAAAATACGGCTTCGACTTCGGCGAAGAAGAAACCGAGACCCTCTCCGGTTATATCATCAACTACCACGAAAAGATACCCCGCCAGAAAGAACGCATCATCATAAACGACTACGAATTCGATATCCTGCACGTCAGCGATACGAGGATCGAAATGGTGAAGATGAAAAAATTGGAATAACGCTTGTTATTTTTCAGTTTTCATCTATCGGTGGTTAGCTGCTGGCTGCAGGCTACTGGCTGCAAGCTTCTGGCGATAGGCTATCAGCCTGTATCTATTCAGGATTGAGCATTGACTATTCACCTCTATCTTTGTCCATTCACTATAACCAATCATGGCCCTTCTTGATTTCTTGAACCGGCGGAAAAAAGATCCCACTGCGGAAATGTCGTTTATCGACCACCTGGAGGCACTGCGCTGGCATGTGATCCGCGCGGTCATCGCCGTTGTGATCGCGGCGATCATCGTTTTTATCAATTCGGGCTTCGTGGTAAATAATATTCTCTTTGCGCCTACCCGTTCCGATTTTGTCTCTTCGCGCTGGTTGTGCCATCTTGGGCATTTGGTAGGCATCGGCGACACGCTTTGTTTCGCGCAGGTGGATGCCAAATTCCTGGAGACCACCATGACGGGGCAGTTCATTGCTTCGTTTACCCTGGCCTTTATCGGTGGCTTTATCCTTGCCTTTCCCTATATCTTCTGGGAATTCTGGCGCTTTGTGAGACCGGCGCTTTCACAAAAGGAATTAAAGAAAACAAAAGGGGTCATTTTCTGGGTGTCGCTGCTTTTTTTCCTCGGAGTGGCATTCGGGTATTATATCCTCACTCCTTTCATGGTTAATTTTTATTTTAATTACAAGCTGAGCCCCCAGATACAGATCATGCCGACCTTTTCGGATTACCTCGAAAATCTTATTTACACCACAGTGGGTATCGGGGTATTGTTCCAGATGCCTTTGCTGGTGATGGTGTTGGCGCGGATCGGGATCGTGACGGGAAGATTCCTGAAAAAATACCGGCGCCATGCTTTTGTGATCATTATTACGGCCGCTGCGATCATTACTCCTTCTACCGATCCGTTCAGTCTCACCATTGTCACTATCCCGCTTTATCTTTTATACGAAGCAAGCATTGCCATTGCTTCGCGTATCAATCGGCAACAGGAAAAGGAAGCTAAGGATTGGAGTTGATAGTCAGTAGGCAGTCGGCAGTGGGCAGTGGGCAGTTGGCAGTCGGCTCCCGATTACTATCGGGATCGCAGTTGGCAGTCGATACCCAAACAAGAGTCGGAACTTTTGTACCTTTATATCTCATTCTTTTTTTGAATGAGGTTTAAAATTTATTTTATGCATTCTCCGTTCGACCTCAGCAAACCGATCGCCATCGGCAGTGACCATGCCGGGTATGATTATAAGGAAGACCTGATCTCTTTTCTCGAAGGAAAAGGCTTACCCTTCAAGGATTTCGGAACACATAGCAAGGATTCGGTGGACTATCCCGACTTTGCACATCCCGTGGCCCTGGCCGTTGAAAACAATGAGGCGGCCTTTGGTATTTTATTATGCGGCAGTGGCAACGGAGTGGCCATTACGGCCAATAAGCACCAGCACGTGCGGGCGGCAGTTTGCTGGGGCGAGGAGCTGGCACAACTGGCCCGGGAACATAACAATGCCAACGTGATCTGCATCCCCGCCCGGTTTGTACGCGAAGGCGACGCAGAAAAAATGGTGGCCCTGTTCATGACCACCGACTTTGAGGGAGGACGTCATTCCCGCCGGGTGGCGAAAATAGCCTGCGTCTGAACCATAGTACCAATCATCCCTATTTTTGCCTTCCCATAACCGGAAGGCTTTATTTTTACTTCGCACTGCGAAGCATTAATGAAGTAGTGTTATGCAACACAGCATGAAAGAAACAGAGTTTTGTTCTCTGCCTGCTGCGAATTACCAAAAAACATCAATTCAATCATCATGACAAGAAAATTCATTGCCGGCCTGTTCCTCTGCCTTCCCTTACTGGTTCTGGCCCAGAAAAAAGATAAGAATGCCGTTAAAGCCGCTGCTACCATCACGGCAGACGACATGAAAAAACATTTATATGTTATTGCCGGCAAAGAAATGGAAGGAAGGAATACGCCATCACCGGGACTGGAGAAAGCCGCTTCATATATCGAAGATCATTTCAAATCGCTGGGTTTATTGCCGGGGAACAACGGGAGTTACCGCCTGCAATACCCACTTTATAAAGATTCGATGACCGGTGCATCTTTTAAGGTGAATGGCGCTGCTTGCGAGCTCAATAAAGATTTTCAGCCGCAGACCAATAATTACGCTGCCGAAATGCGGTTTTCCGAACTGGTCTTTGCTGGTTACGGCATCAGTGATGGGGATATCCGCGATGATTATAAAGATCTGAAAGTAGCCGGAAAGCTTGTATTAATACTGGATGGAACGCCTGCAGACTACAAACCATCGCAAACAGGTTTTGGTTCCCCGGCCGGCACATTTGGCAAATTAAACGCCGCCATGAACAAAGGGGCTGCGGCGCTGCTGATCGTATATAATAATTTTCCAAGAAGATCTGCGAATACAAACAGCAACTGGACCCTTAATTCTTACCGAACAGCCCAGACTCCGTTTACCTTCACTATTTCTCCGGATGTTGCCGCGAAGATCATGGGAGAGGATGGAAAAAATATTTTTGATAAGATGAAAGCCGGTTCGCTTGCCGCTAAAACTTATCCGGCTGAAATCGTTCTCGCGTATTCCAAAACCACTCAAACCTCTTATGCCTCCAATGTGATGGGCCTGCGGGAAGGGACGGCCCTGAACGACGAATATCTACTTGCGT
>CAYSIU010000312.1:0-4123 GCA_964431095.1 uncultured Chitinophaga sp.
TAAATAAAAGTGACTGGTATTATTCAAGGTTAAAATTTGCAAGCCTCCAGGCGGAGACGGCAGGAAGGGCAAAGACCGGCAAAAGCCACAAGAAAGATATTTCCACCCCGCTAATTTCTTTGGCATAGCTCAATCGTAAAAACTGGTAGATAATCAGAGCCGGCGCTACGCCAAAGCTTACGAGATCGGCCAATGAATCCAATTGTTTTCCCAAGGCTGAACCCGCCCGGAAAATTCTTGCGAGGAAACCATCCAGGAAATCCACCAGGGCCGCCATGCCAATGAAAAGAGAAGCCATCCAGATCTTTTCGGGGATATCCAGCAACTGTGTTCCCGATTCATCCATACTGATGATGATCCCGTTCTGCAGCGTAAAAACAATGGCAATACAACCAAAAACCAGATTGAGTAGTGTAAACAGGTTAGGAATGAACTTCATATTAATTGGCTGAATAGTTAATGTGCTAATGTGCTGATTTGCTAATGTGCTGATTGGCTAATGCGATGAAATAATGAACCTTGTCTTACTTCAGCATATTAGCACATTAGCCTATTATCGCATTAAGTTCTCGATTTCTTCGGCTGTTATGGGGATGTTTTTCATCAGATCCTTATTGCCATTCCGCGTGATCCAGACATTATTTTCGATCCGGATGCCCATCTTCTCCTCTTCGATATAGATACCTGGTTCAACGGTAAATACCATTCCTGGTTTTATCGGTGCGGTCCTGGTACCCAGGTCATGCACATCGATCCCCAGGTGGTGCGAAATGCCATGGTATAAATATTTCCGGTAGGCCCTGTTCTCAGGATCTTCATTTTTTACATCCGATTTTTTAAGCAACCCGATTTTCAGGAACTGTTGCGTGGCTTCTTCGCCTACCTTATCCGTATAATCAACAATGCTGATGCCCGGTTTCAACAGGCTCTTCGCATAATCGTGCAAATGCAGGCAGGCATTGTAGATCGTTTTCTGGCGGCGGGTGAACTTTCCATTTACCGGGACGGTACGCGTGAGATCCGCACAATATCCACCGTACTCCGCTCCGAAATCCATCAATATCAGTTCCCCGTCCCTGCAGGAAGCGTTATTGCTCACATAGTGCAGTGTGCGGGCATTGTCGCCGCTGGCAATAATGCTGCCATAAGCTTCGCTGGTGGCACGTTGGCTGAGAAAGGAATGAATGATCTCGGCCTCGATCTCGTATTCCATCACACCCGGTTTGATAAACTTCAATAAACGCCGGAACGTGTGTTCCGTGATATCAATTGCTTTCTGCATCACTTCCACTTCCAGGGGGGTCTTGATGCCTCTTAGTCCTTTCATGATCTTCGCAGCACGCAGGTATTCATGCAATGGATAGCGGCTCTTCATTTCTTCAATATACCGGTAGTCCCGGGTCCGAAGCAGGCTGGCTTTCCGGTCATTTTCATTGCTATCGAGGTAGATCGTTTCGGCCAGGTGGATCCAGGGCTGGAGCAATGGATCAAGGCTATCCAGCCAGACGATGGTTTTCATCCCGCTGATAGTCTGCGCTTCGTTTACTCTTAATCGTTTGCCGTCCCATTTTTCCTTGAGTTCATTGGGGCGTACCAATACCAGCACTTCCCGGTACTTCGGGTCAGGGTTATCCGGGAAGAGAATCACCATGCTGTCTTCCTGGGTAATGCCGCTGAGCCAGAATACATCACTGTTCTGTTTGAAGTGATATAGAGCGTCACCATTTATGGGCACTTCATCATTGCTGACAAAAATGGCAATAGAATTTTTCTTCATCTGCCCGCGGAAACGCTCCCGGTTCATCACGAACAGTTCCGGGTTGAGTGGTAGGTATTTCATATTGGCTGGTTAAATGAATGATTGACCAGATTAAATAAACCGAAAAGGCAGCTAAAGATAACGAGCAAAGTTGTGAGCTAATCCACGTTTATCACAAATCATAAAAAACGGACAGCAGCTCTTCATTTCTAAATTTATTTATTTGCTAGTCAATACATTGCATAAATATATCTGGCCCATTCATGTGATTTATGTAGAAAAAATCAGGGCTGTTTCACTGTGTACTGCTAACACTTGTTTGTATTGAAATCGGTTTGTCGCTTAACTTTGTGCCTTCATCAAATTGCGATTGCTTCTATGGCTTTACCGACGGTCACTCTTCCTAAGAAAACCCTATCGCAGCTCGGATTAAAAAATACAGAATCTATTCACTACCAGTTGTCGCCGGAAGAATTAGTACAGGATACGCTCCGTACCGGCGAAGGAGTGCTGAACGATACGGGCGCCCTGGTGATCCGGACCGGCGAGTTCACCGGAAGATCTCCCAGGGACAAATTCACGGTAAAGGACGAAACAACAGAGAATTCGGTTTATTGGAACGAGTTCAACATCCCGATTGAACCGAAATACTTTGATATCATCTACAAAAAGATCATTGATTATCTCAGCCAGTTGCCCGAGCTCTGGATCCGGGATTGTTATGCCTGCGCCGATCCCCGCTACCGGCTGAATGTAAGATCAGTCAATGAAAAACCCTGGAATAATCTTTTTGCTTATAACATGTTCCTGCGCCCCCCCGAAGAGGAGCTGGAAACTTTTGAACCTGACTGGCATGTCCTTGCTGCTCCCGGGTTGAAGCTGGATCCAAAAGAATGCGGCATCCGCCAGCACAATGCGGCGGTTGTTTCCTTCAGGCACAAAATGATCTTAATAGCAGGATCGGGCTACACGGGGGAAACCAAGAAAGGAGTGTTCACCATTCTGAATTATATTTTACCGCATGAAAAAAACGTGCTGAGCATGCACTGCAGCGCGAACATGGGGAAGAACGGCGATACCGCTATTTTTTTTGGATTGAGCGGGACCGGTAAAACCACATTAAGCGCCGATCCCAACCGCAAGCTGATCGGTGATGACGAGCATGCGTGGACCTCCGATAATATCTTCAACTTTGAAGGCGGTTGTTATGCCAAGACCATCAACCTGACGGAAGAGAAAGAACCGGAGATCTTCCAGGCCATCCGGCCGGGGGCGTTGGTAGAAAATGTGAGGTTTTATCCCGGCACCAACCGGATCAATTTTGATGATGCGTCTATTACTGAAAATACCCGGGTATCATACCCGCTGCATTTTATCAGCAACGCACTGGAACCTTCCATAGGTGGCTTACCAAAAAATATTTTTTTTCTAACCTGTGATGCATTTGGGGTATTGCCCCCGATCTCTAAATTGACAGCCGGACAGGCGATGTACCAGTTCATTTCGGGTTATACCGCAAAAGTGGCCGGTACTGAAGCGGGAGTCACAGAGCCTAAATCTACTTTCAGTGCCTGCTTCGGCGCTCCTTTTCTTCCCTTGCATCCTGGCAAATACGCACACATGCTCGGCGACAAAATGCAGGAACATAAGGTCAATGTGTGGATGATCAATACGGGCTGGACAGGCGGATCCTATGGCACCGGCACCCGGATGAAATTAAAATTTACCCGGGCCATGATCACTGCGGCGTTGGAGGGGAAACTGAACAACGTGGCCTTTGAAAACCACCCGGTATTTGGTGTAGCCATCCCGAAAGAATGTCCGGGTGTTCCAATAGAAGTATTGAACCCCCGTCATACCTGGGCCGATCAGGATGCTTATGATAAAAAGGCAAAGTATTTGGCAGGTTTATTTGTAAAAAATTTTGAAAAATATGCCGACGGGGTATCTGCCGAAGTGCTGGCCGCCGCTCCGAAAGTGTAACATATTTACCGGGACGTTTTTATTACCCCACCCCTGCTGGAATTTCCTCAATTTGGACGGTGACTGTCTCTCCCATGTGGAAAGGGAATAAGGCGATTTTTATTTTCGGTGTCCTGCCGGGAGTGAGGTGTAAAATCATTCTGAAAAAAGTTAATAGCTGACTTTTCAGGTATGTATCGCTAATAGTTCCGTTTTTCCTGATCCCAGGAACTCTTACTGGTCGGGCTTTTATTTTTATTTAACGCAGGACGATGCAGCCCATCAAATTTTTATACCGACTTTGCGTTGACAAAAGCATGAAAGCCTTCCTGCAATATTCTTTTTTCGTTTTGCTGTTGTTACCGGTGAGGTCATCCGCGCAGGATAAAAATGAGGAACTGC
>CAYSIU010000313.1:0-4110 GCA_964431095.1 uncultured Chitinophaga sp.
GGTCACTACCGAAAAAGTCTGGGATTATTGCACTGAAAAAAACATCCCGCTTGTTTATGCATCCTCTGCCGCCACGTATGGCAGCGGGGAACTGGGATATAAAGACGACCACGCGATTGTGCAACAACTGGATCCTCTTAATCCTTACGGCCGGTCGAAAAATGAATTTGATAAATGGGTTTTGGCTCAGTCAGCTGTCGGGAGTCGGCCACCTTTTTGGGCGGGAATAAAATTTTTCAACGTATATGGTCCCAATGAATACCACAAAGGAAGAATGGCAAGTGTTGTTTTTCATGCATTCAACCAGATCAAAACTACCGGTAAAGTAAAACTCTTCCGGTCGCATAAACCGGAATTCAGGGATGGGGAACAACTGCGTGATTTTGTTTACGTGGAAGACGTTGCAAAAGTCTTATTATGGTTTATGAACCGGCTCCCCGAACTCCCTCCCGATAGCCATCGGGGTCCCGATTCCCAACAACTTTCCGGCCTGTATAACCTCGGCACCGGCAAAGCAAGAACCTTCAATGACCTGGTAAATGCTATTTTCAATAGCCTGAAACTGCCATCCAATATTGAATATATTGACACGCCTGCAGATATCCGTGACAAATACCAGTATTTTACCGAAGCGGACATGAACAAGCTCTGCAAAGCCGGTTATAATGAGAGTTTTTCGCAACTGGAAGAAGGGATAGGTGACTATGTTCAGAAGTTCCTGGCAACGGGAAAAAATTATTAGATAAAAGATGTCATACGTTTTTCCGGGTTCAGGCAACCTGTATCCGGCATCTACTTTTTATAAACCACCCCATCCTTCATCACAAAAATCACTTTCCCAAATGCCTGCGGATCTTTCAGCGGATCGCCATCCACGGCAACGATATCCGCCAGCTTTCCTTTTTCAATGCTCCCGATATTATCCTTTTGTCCCAGCAGTTCAGCAGCGCTCATGGTGGCGGCTTTGATTGCGTCCATGGGAGGCATGCCTGCTTCGATCATATAAACAAATTCCAGCCAGTTCTTTCCATGCTGGTACACTCCTGCGTCGGTCCCGAAAGCCACCTTCACACCTTCTTTGATGGCCCGGGCAAATGTGCTTTGCAATTTGGGGCCGATCTCCAGGGCTTTTTTGGCCACCACGGGAGGAAAATAATTGGGGACCATGGCCGAGTCCGATACCGATTTTCCCGCAATGATCGTGGGCACATACCAGGCCCCGGTTTTTTTGAAGAGCTCGATGCATTCATCGTCCATAAAAGTACCGTGCTCGATAGAACGTACACCGGCACGCAATGCTCTTTTGATACCCTCGGCCCCATGTGCATGGGCCATCACTTTGAGCCCATAATCATTGGCCGTTTGGACAATGGCTTTCATTTCTTCTTCGCTGTACTGAGCACCGCTGCCATTGGTTGAAACATCCAGCACGCCACCTGTTGCCATGATCTTTATTACATCGGAACCATCTTTGTAGCGTTGTCTCACGGCTTTCATGCATTCATCCACGCCGTTGGCCACCCCTACGCGGGGACCCGGATCGCCCATCAGGTCGCTGCGATAACCATTGGTCGGGTCGCCATGTGAACCAGTGGAACCGATGGGAGTTCCTGCTGCAAAAATTCGCGGCCCTTCGATCAATCCCTGGTTGATCGCTTTCTTTAACGAGATGACGATTCCTCCTCCGGCATCCCTTACCGTAGTAAAACCCGCCATCAGTGTTCTTTTGGCAAATACAACGCTCCGGTAGGCATAATCCACATCGTTCAGCTGGAAGGCCTCAAGATAGCCGTTACGGCTTGTTTCGTGACTTAAATGCACATGTGCATCGATCCAACCCGGGGTGACCATTTTTGTTTTAAGATCGATTGTTTTGTCTTCCGCAGCGGGTTGGGAAAAACCCGTCTCCACCGCAACGATCTTATTTTTTTCCACCACGATGGTCATATTCTTTTTCGGCTCGTTCGAAATGCCATCGATCAGTGTACCGCACCAGATATAGGTTTTCTGTGCCTGGGAGACATATAATAAAGCAAGACTGAGGATGACCAATGATAGTTTTTTCATGTTACGCTGTTGATCTACTAAAATAGTCAATCGCAGTCTAATTTGGGGTTTAGGATATGAAATCGGCCCTTGCCGCCATTTGCTGGTCGGGGTAGAGCAGAAGGGACAAGACCCATGGCCCTTAGCCCATAGCCTATAGCTCACAGCTAGCAGCTCAAAGCTTTTTATTGCCTGTGGATATGAAATTTTAATGACCCGGAAATTTCAATTAACTTTGCATGACCTCCCGGAAATTATTCGTTCTCTCATTCCGCTGGTCAAGATTGACTGGATTTTCCTTAGTAGATCATTTGAACAATTGAAGCAAATAACAAACATGTTATATGGCTAAATATATTTTTGTAACCGGTGGTGTTACCTCTTCACTGGGGAAAGGCATCATTGCTGCTTCGCTGGCCAAATTGCTGCAGGCCCGCGGGTTGCGGGTCACTATCCAGAAATTCGATCCCTATATCAATGTGGACCCCGGTACATTGAATCCATACGAACATGGTGAATGTTATGTGACGGAGGATGGAGCTGAAACGGATCTTGATCTGGGTCACTATGAACGATTTCTCAATATCTATACTTCACAAGCCAATAATGTAACAACGGGACGGATTTACCAGACGGTCATTAATAAAGAACGGGAAGGCGCTTACCTCGGTAAAACGGTGCAGGTGGTCCCGCATATCACGGATGAGATCAAAAGAAGGATGCAATTACTGGGACAAAAAGACGAATACGATATTATTATCACGGAAATTGGGGGAACGGTAGGGGATATTGAAAGCCACCCTTTCGTAGAAGCAGTCCGCCAGTTGCAATGGGAACTTCCCGAAGAAGATACGGTGGTAGTGCATCTTACCCTGATCCCTTATTTAAAAGCTGCAAAAGAATTAAAGACCAAACCCACCCAGCATAGTGTGAAAATGCTGAGCCAGGAAGGAGTGAACCCGGATATCATCGTGTGCCGGACGGAAAAGCCCCTGACCCCGGACCTGCGGAGGAAAATTGCACTCTTTTGCAATGTAAAGGCCGAAGCCGTCATTGAAGCGGCTGATGTGCCCACCATTTATGAAGTACCCATCGCCATGATGCGGGAAGGGTTGGATACGATCGTGCTGAAAAAAATGAATATCACCCAATACCATGAACCGGAGCTGACAAAGTGGAAGGAATTTCTTGATAAACTAAAATATCCCAAAGGAAAAGTGACGATCGGGCTGATCGGGAAATATATCGAGTTGCAGGACGCCTATAAATCCATTCTCGAATCATTTGTGCATGCCGGGGCGGTGAATGAATGCAAAGTGGAGATCGTGAATGTGCACAGTGAGTTCATCACCGAAGATAATGTGGCTGAAAAGCTGGCCGGACTGGATGGATTGCTGGTAGCGCCTGGTTTTGGTCACAGGGGTGTGGAAGGAAAGATCGTGGCGGTGAAATATGCACGGGAAAAAGGGTTGCCCTTTTTTGGGATCTGCCTGGGAATGCAGATGGCTGTCATTGAATTTGCAAGAAATGTACTGGGTTTGAAAGAAGCTCACTCCACCGAAATGGATCCTGAAACAAAGGAACCGGTCATCGACCTGATGGAAGAACAGAAAAAAGTGACCACCAAAGGAGGCACGATGCGGTTGGGCACCTATCCCTGCATACTGGAAGAAGGCTCACTCGCCGCTAAGATCTATAATAAGGCCAGCATCAGCGAACGGCATCGTCATCGCTGGGAATTCAATAACAAATACCTCGATCAGTTTGAAAAAGCAGGTATGATTGCCAGCGGTAAGAACCCCGGAACGGGACTGGTGGAGATCATAGAACTACCTCAGCATCCATTCTTCATCGGGGTTCAGTATCATCCTGAATTAAAAAGTACGGTCGAAAACCCCCAACCGATTTTTGTTCACTTCATCAGGGCAGCGAAGGCGTTTGCGGAGAAAAAGAACGAAGTAAAGAATCCTTTGTTGCAAAGTGAAATGATTTAGTCAGTCGACAGTTTGCAGTCTGCAGTACACAGTCTGCAGTACACAGTCTGCAGTACACAGTCTGCAGTAC
>CAYSIU010000314.1:0-4097 GCA_964431095.1 uncultured Chitinophaga sp.
TTTCCTAAAAAGGGGATTTGGCATATCATGGACCGGGGACAGTGCATAAGCGGATGTACCATTTTTGATCAATGTTTTCCGGCACCAGGCCTTCGGTATATCCCCGGGTATTGGCGGGGTAGTCCCAGGCCCCGTTGGCCCAAAGCGACCAGTTGAAGAATTGTGTTCGCGGATCTTTGGAATAGGAGTTATCATCGTAATAATCGCTGATGGCAAATCTCCCGGCCGTGATGGTAATTCTCTTGGCTGGCAATTTGTCTTCTACCTGGTTAAAATCATCCGCAACATATTCGTGGGTTGCAGGGGACAATGCAATATGCTGCTGAAAATACACTCTGGCAAAAAAAGGTTTTGGTTCCACTGCTCCCACACGATAGGTTTCTCCATTCAATGCGCCTGCCACATCTGTGGCAAAGCTCAATCCTTTGCCACCCGATATTTCGGGGTTTAGGCATAGCGCCGCACCCTTCCATAATTTCCGTCCCAGGAAGATAGTCGAGGTCAGGCTTACCGCGGTGGGCTCCTTCTCGTTGGATAAACTATTCTCTCCATTATAAAGTGCATGGAACGAAGGATGCCATTGCCCGATCACGGTGAGCTGAAAATGAGCACTCCATTTTTTCTGCCTTGCTGAATCCGGCTTCGCCTGCGCAAAAGACATTTTGCCTGAAACGATACATGCGGTAATCAGCAAAGCAATATTCCTAACCATTCTTTCTTCTATGTAAGTGGTCTGAATGGCAGGGAAAATATTGATTGTATCCGAATAGTTAGGGTTGGATTATCCCCAAACTAAGTGCAAAGGACGGGTGCCGGCTTAAAATGACCGGCAGCGCAGATAAACTTTATATCAGCTTATGCTCATACGCATACTTCACCAGCCCGATCACGGAGTTGGTATTGGTCTTGCGGAAGATGTTCTTGCGGTGGGTTTCAACGGTACGTTCAGATATGAACAGGGTTTCAGCTATTTGCTTGTTGTTGAACTCTTTTTCGATCAGCCGGATGATCTCGATCTCGCGATCAGTAAGATGCGCTTCTTCTTTTTGCTTTTTCCTCCGGCTCATCCGTTGCAATTCATCGATCACTTCATCACTGAAGTAGATCCCGCCGCCTGCGATTTTTTCCAGGGCGTTGACCAGTTCCTGCTTCCCGATGTTTTTTAACACATAACCGGAGATATCAGCGTCTTCGATCATTTCATTCACCAGGTCACCCTTGCCGCTCATGGAGAGCGCCAATATTTTTACGTTGGGAAATTTTTCTTTTACCTGCCTCGCTAATTGGTTGCCGGGAAGTTTGGGCATCATTACATCGGTGAGAAGGATATCCACGGGTCTTTCGGCTATCTTATCCAAAACTTCTGATGAGTCGGTTGTTGCAAAAGCAAAATTGAATTTGTCATGACCCTTCAATAAGGAAGTCAGCCCGTCAATGACGATCTGGTGATCATCCACCAGCCCGAGAGTGATCTTTCCGTTTTTCATCCTGGTCGCGGTTTTACTGCTGATCGCAGTTTCGTTGCAGTTGGTAAAATACATAAAATTGGTTTTGGGTTTGCAGTATGGTGAAAATCTTGACGACAATAAGGATGCGGGAGTTGAAAGAATTGCTGTTTGGGAATTGTTAAAGAGGGAGGGCAGGGAGTAGCCAATGGCTGGCAGGAATTGTGGGACACTGATAATCAGCTATCTCACAATCATTTTGAAATGTCTTAAATCATTATTGCCTTTCAACCAACGGGTACATGAAAAGCAACAAGGGTGCCCCTTCCGGGAGCCGAGTCAAAATCAACTGTTCCCTTTAGGTATTCGATCCGGGTACTGATATTTTTGATGCCGATCCCTTCAAAATTTTCTTTATCGGCAGGGTCAAATCCTTTTCCATTGTCCTCGATGGTTCCGCTGATACCTTCCTTATCCCTGATCAATGAAATATCCAGCGAGGTGGCGCCGGCATGTTTGATCGCATTGTGCACACATTCCTGTACCACCCGGTAAAGCACGGCTTCCACATTCGAATCCAGTTTACTGTCCAGCCCCTCGGTGTACACGTGCACCCGGAGCGAGCGGTGACTGAGCTTATTCACGAAGTCCTGGATGGCCGTGGCCAGGTTGTTCTTTAGCAGCGCGTTCGGCATCATAATATGCGATACATTCCTCACTTCCTTGCAGCTTTCATCCACCAGGTTGATGATCTTTTGAAATGATCTTTTTTGTTCTTCATCGGCAAAATGAATTTCCGATTCGAAGGCGGAAAGATTCATTTTCGCCGCGCTCATCATCTGTCCCACTCCGTCATGCAGGTCCTTGGCTATGCGTTGTCTTTCATTTTCTTCGGCTTCCATTACCGCTTTTGCTTTTATTTCCTGTTGTTTCATGATCTCGGCCTGGAGCTGGCTTTCTTTTCTCAGCCGGTATCGCCGGTATTGTGAATGTACCAGGAGTGCGGCCAGCAATATCAGCCCGCCGATCCCGATGAAAAGATAATTCTGCAGGCGGATCCGGTTTTGTTGCTGATTGATCTGTTGTTCCTTGCGGGCCGATTCGTATTGTGAATTCAACCGCTGGATCTCCTTGCTGCTTTCCAGGGTATAAAGACTGTCGCGAAGCACTGTTCTTTTGCTGAAATATTCAAAGGCTTTCTGGAAATCACCCTGTTTTTGTGCTACCGTGGATAATTCATTGTAGTTATTCGACTGTAGCTCTGGATAATGCAGGCTTTCCGCTATTTTCTTGCTGGGCGAGAGATACTCGATAGCTTTTTTGAAATCGACTTTCGAGTTCATCGCGGCACCCAGGTCCGAATACACCAACGCAATCGCAAAACTATCTTTCAACGCTTCACGGATGCGAAGGCAACGCAGCAGGTTTTGTTCAGCCTGGTCATAATTTCGCTGGATCACATATACCCCGGCAATATTGCTGAGGGAATAGGAAACACTCAGGGAGTCGCCCGCTTTCTCTGCCAGTTTCAACGAGGTGCTGTACCGTTTCAGGGCTTCCCGGTAATCATCTTTGTATTCGAATACCACGCCTGATTCATTTAAGATCATGGCAATCCCGGCTGTGTCCTGCAGTTGGCGGTAAATCGCATCGGCTTTGTTATAATTATCCAACGCCTTGTTCAGATCCCTGGTTTTACGGTATAGCTTGGCCAGGTCGTTATAAACCGGGGCCAGTTTTTTTCTGCTGGTGCTGCTTTTTTCAAGAATGGCGATGGATTCATAAAAATCAGTGGCAGCTACATCGTATTTCCCTTTAAAATAACTGGCAACACCGATCCGGTGTTTCAATTCGGCCACGCTGATCGAATCGGTGTTCTTCCGGGCCAGTTGCAGCGCCTTGTTCCCTTCGATAATGGCCGAGTCGAAATTCTTTGTCTGGTAGCTCTCCACGAGCTGAATGGCGGCATTGATCTGTTCCTCATAGGGTTTTTTGGATTGCAGAACGACCCTCAGGCTGTCGGTATTTGGATCTTTCACCTGCGGTTGCGCGCATAGGGGCAGCAGAAAAATAAAGATGGTATATAGGACCGTTCGTTTCATAAGGGTGATATCAAAGGTTCAGTACATCTTTCATGGTAAAGAATCCTTTTTTATCCTTTAAAAATTCAGCAGCCAGCACAGCCCCGCCGGCAAAGCCTTTGCGGCTATGGGCCGTATGAATGATTTCGATATTATCAATGGCGGATGAGTACCGGACACTGTGCGTGCCGGGAGCCGGGTCAATACGCTGGCTGATGATCTCCAGGTCTTCCGGATTATCGCTGAGTTCATTGACCCATTGTTTTTTTCTTTTGATGAATTGAAGTACGTGTTCCGCCAGGGTGATCGCTGTACCGCTGGGAGCATCTTTTTTCTGTGTGTGATGGATCTCTTCCAGGATCACTTCATAATCTTTATGCGGAGCCATCAGGGAAGCCAGCTTCTTATTCAATTCAAAAAAGATATTGACACCGATACTGAAATTGCTGGAGTAGATAAAGGAAGATCCGTTTTTTTTAAAAGCCTCTGTCACTTCAGGATCTGTAACAAGTAGGGAGCTAGTGACACTCACCAAAGGAAATCAGGATTGTGACAACTTAATCACACTTGT
>CAYSIU010000315.1:0-4086 GCA_964431095.1 uncultured Chitinophaga sp.
CGCCGTTGGGTGCCTTGATCGGTTCGTGCTGCCGATCAAATCCTTTGCGTGTTCCGACAAATTGCGTCGTGTAAGCAACGCCCGGTTCGCCCTCAATTTCAATCGAGAGCTTGCCCTTTTCCCGGCGCACATCTTTTAACCGCACGCCGCTGCTGGAATAGAATTCCCCAAATTCCATCGCCTTGATGATCTCGTCGATCGCTAGCTTTGGAGCCCGCACCATCACCCAGCCGCGCCCGGTGTTGCTCTGGTCTTTTCCGAGCTTGTGATAATTGTGCGAGTCGTCCGTGGCCACGCCAAAGAGCGGTTCGAGTCCCAGTTCCGCAATACGAAATGAAAGCAGAATGTCCCAGAGTCTTTCCATCCCGGCATGCGTGGCGTCGCCATCGTTCCAAGCCAGATTGTGGCCATTATAGACTTCAAAAAAGCGCTCTCCCTTTACCGGCAGCATGTCCTCCGCCGTCACGCCCCAGCGAAAATTCGGATGATTGATATGCACGATCATCGCCTGGTGCATGGATTTACGCTGCTCCAAAACGGCATTTATATCGTTTACTGCATCATTTTATTTATTGATATCCTGTTGAGTTCTTCTATTAGCCGGTAATGACTCAAATGATTTTTTGATTTTATTAAAATTCTCTTCTTTCATTAAAAAATCCGTCATGATCTTAGATTTTGCTGCCTCTTCCTTATAAAAAATAAGTACACTTCTGCAAGCGACAATAAGAGATGGGTCATTGTTATATGCCTTTACGTGTTTGAGCTTTTCCAGTCCGTCTGCCGAAAGTTGATCAAGCGCATTTCTATTCTGCTCAATACTTACTATATCCTTTTTCCTTCCGGCCTCAAGTAAATATGCTTCCTGTTTATAGGCTTTGAAAAATATTAAATAAACTTCGTCATGATGGCTCATGATGGCATCCGCCAGTTTCATTTTTGCGCTAATTGTTGTCTCCGTCTGAATCAGGTTCACATTGTGTTTGTCAGCAAATTTTTTTTCCGTCTCAGCTTGTGCTTTTGCAGCCTGTTGAAGTTTTTCATTGGCTTTTTTCTGTGCCAGCATGTAGGCTTCCATTGCATCATAACTTTGTTCGGCTATCTCTTCCATATCCACAATCTTTCCATAATCCTCGTTGAAAATATTTACTAATATCTTATAGTACGTTACCGTTGAGTCTTTCAAAGATCTATCTCCCTGAAAAGGAGGAAGGCCTTGCATATTTGTTCTTGCTTCATAAATTGAATTCAATACTTCTTGTCTTCTTTTTTCTACTTTCCTTACACTCTTACCATGCGATACTCCACTGAGATAACTAATATATTTTTCAGACAGTGCTTCATTAGTCTTTCCAATATAGTCTATGTATTCGCCCGCATTTTGAAAGTTTTGAGCAGTTGATCCAATTGAAAAAAATAGTGTTGCAGCAATAAGCAGTGTGGTGCGAAACATGAGGTTTAATTTTTAGTGGCTGATTTCTGTAAATTTATTAAATCACACATAATTAGAAAAGTTTCCCTGATATAAATGTCTTCGCTGATATTTTCAAGCCAAACATCGTTCACTTCTTTTGCATAACTGTTGTCCTTCATCGCCTCTTTATCTGCCTGGTGATTTTCTGCTGTAAATATTTTCAATCCTGTACTTTTTCCTTCTGGTAAAGTTTCCCATTCAGTGTCTTGTTCTTTTTTCCATTTTTCAAACTTATCCCATTTTAATGGAACAGTTACCATTTTTATTTGCCGAAATCTATTTTGCATCGATGTCACTTGCTTTATATTTTGAAATGCAGTGTCCTTTTGAACCCGTTGCCAGCTTTTTTGTGATAATTCTTTTGTTGGCAATGCTGGCAAAGGCGTATAGTAAGCGTTTCGTTTTGCTGTATCAGGCAGCAAAGCATTAAGCGAAAATTTTTCACCAAATTCAATCCCATCAAACACATCAGGCAATTCAATATCCGGAGTCACGCCATTTTTTTGTGCTGATTCACCAGTTAAACGATATAGTTTTCCTGCCGTGATCTTCAACATTTCTTTACCGGCGCCAGGAAGAGCTTTATTGCTCATTGTATCCACTGAAAACATTTGTTGCATGGTGGCTTTACCATATGTAGTGCCGCCAACAATCACCGCCCGATTGTAATCCTGTAAAGTAGCTGCTAACATTTCAGAAGCGGATGCACTTTGTTTGTTAACCATTAATGCCAATGGCCCATCATAAATAGTTCCCCGATTAGGATCTTTTAATGTGATCTGTTTCCCATCTTTTCCTTTTTCGGAAGCCAATGGTCCTTCATTAATAAATATTCCGGCCATATCCAATGCTTCGCCCATTGATCCTCCACCGTTAAACCGCACATCGAGAATTAAACCATCAATATTCTCTTTTTTAAGCTTTACAATTTCTTTTGCCACATCATTAGCACACCGTGATCCTGATTCATTTTCCCATTCAGTATAAAATCCAGGTAATAATATATAGCCGATCTTTTTTTCGCCTTTTAATATAAAACTCTTTACGATATTTTCTTCATTCTCAATTTTTTCTTTTCGCATCATCACTGTTGTGGTTGTTCCATCAGCTTTTCGAAATTTAAAAACAAGACGATCATGCATTGATTGATTCAGAACAGCATAAACATCTTCCAATGTGGCTCCGCCCAGGTCAACAGCCTCTTTCCCTTCCCACTGCAAGCTTAACAATTCATCGCCTTTGTGTAACTCTCCGGATTTCCATGCGGGTCCGCCCGGAATTAATTGATCAATTATAAGCTGTCCCTTATTATTTTTATCGAATTCCAAACCAAAAGAATATGCTTCAGTACTTAGTTCGGATTGAAATTCTTCTTTCCGCTCCGCTGAAAAATAATTAGTATGAGGATCAAAGGCAGAAGCAATTGCATCGAGATATAATTCTTCGATGAGAGAACTATATTCAGCAGGAGTGCCCAGTATCCTATGGATTGATTTTAATTCTGTTTTTTTTATTTTTCCCCTCACCAGCGATTCTTGTTTAATTACAGTTGTTTTAAAATCTTCAGCTTGAATGCTGTCCTCATTCAATTCTTCATAAATATCATTTAAAGCCGAATATCGTAAATACTTTGCCCATCTGTTCATCAAAGCAACATTGTCTTTTGTAAAACTGAAACTTTCATCTTTTGAAAAACTAGCTGTATCATTAATTGAAAAATCAAAAGGTCTTTGAGTAAGTTTTTGAATGATCGTATCCGCTCTCATTAATGCTTTTTTATATAGCACAGAAAATAGATCCACAAAAGCCCATCCTTTTCCATTCAGTTCATCATCAAGAGAAGCAGAATACGCTGCAAGTTGTTTATATTCTGTTTCGGTAAAAAAAAGCCTTCTTTTGTCTGCGGTGTTTATTATATTCTTGAAAACAAACATTGAAAATTCATCATTCACCGGCCGGGGTGAATAATGTTTTAATTCGATCATTCTTTTTATAACAATTGCTTTTTGCTGCTCTTTCGGCAACTGCGCATTTGTGGTTATTATACCATAAAGAATAATGCAGGGGAAAATCAAAGCACTTTTCATGGTATTAAGGAAAAGGTGGCAATGCAATGTAGACAAATTTTTTACATGCCCCTCTGTTGATAAAATAATTCTTTTTCATCCTTTATTTTATGACCAGGTTTTTGTTTTGTATATTTCGAATGAAGATCTATTGACTAGATTTAATCACGGTAGGGTGTCATTCGTTTTTCTAATCCTGATAAAATTGAGTTTGAGCCTTAATTTAATTGATGAATCCCAATTCTTTGTTCAGCTAATTATCGCAGGAAAGGGCCGGTTATTATTCGAAAAAATTAACGATAGAATCAATCTTAAACTTTTAAAAACAAAAACTTTTGTTTGCGCTTGTTCAATATCGCTTTATTGTGAGCCGATAAAAAATGACTGCTGACTTACAACATTATTTAATAAATTTATGATGCTATGAAGTTAGAAAGAGTATATGCCCTCTTTTTGGAAATTGTTTTTCCAAGTTTTATAAAAAAGCAGAAGCAAAGGGAACGCACAAAGAAAAAGGAAAAAATTATAATTTTTGGTTGAAAAGGA
>CAYSIU010000316.1:0-4083 GCA_964431095.1 uncultured Chitinophaga sp.
GAAAATAAATTAATGGCTGAGAACCCCGATGAAATGCGCCTGATCCATACCGGGGGGTTGCGGGCCGATAATGAAGATGGAGGCATTATCGATAAAATGATCACGCTGACGTACGGACGTGTGATCGATGGCGTACCGGTGATCGGGAAAGGTTCCAAGATCGTCGTCAATATTGGTGAGAATGGTGCCATAGAAGGATTGATCAGGAACTGGAAAGCCTACTCAGCCAAAAAAGAACTCGGTCCGGCCGAAATCAAAAACCAGGAAGAACTCGAAAAAGAATTCCGGTTACTCGTAGCAACGCAATTCGGGAAAGATGCGAGAGCGGAGGTGAAAAGAAGTTACCTGGTTTATTTTGATAATTCGGGAAGATTTCTTCAGCCGGTGATGGCGTATGAATCCATGATCACCCTGCCCGGAGGCAATGTGGCGGGGGCTGTAACAGGGGAAAGCAAGATACTGCCATACCTTGGCGTGGTAGAAGTGATGCGAAACCCTCCCGAAAAGTTAAACCTCACTGCGATCGATCCTGTGGGTCTCAGAACGATCAACAGCAATGTTTCCAGCCCTGATAAAAAACCTACTTCGCAGGATAAGAGCGACTGATGGATACGGACTTGGGTCAAAAGCTGCCTGCATCGCCGGGCAGCTTTTGTATTTTTGAAAAATGAACCGTAAAAAACTGGTCGTACTTACCGGCGCAGGCATCAGTGCGGAAAGTGGTTTAAAAACATTTCGCGACAGCGATGGATTGTGGGAAGGGTACGATGTAACCGAAGTGGCCACACCCAGGGCCTGGAGAAAAGATCCTCAATTGGTACTCGATTTTTATAATATGCGTCGCAGGAATGTGGCGGATGCCCGGCCGAATGCTGCTCATTATGGTCTGGCCGAGCTTGAAAAAAATTATGCGGTCACGGTCATTACCCAAAATATTGATGACCTCCACGAAAGAGGTGGCTCTACGAAAGTGCTGCATCTTCACGGGGAGATATTCAAAATGAGGAGTGAATGGGATGAAACACTGATCAAAGAAATAAGAGGGGATATCCAAATAGGAGATCTTGCTGAAGACGGGGCGCAGTTCCGGCCGCATATCGTTTGGTTCGAAGAGCCGGTACCGATGATCGAAGAAGCAATCCCGGTAGTCCACGATGCGGATATCTTCGCCGTCGTGGGTACATCGCTTGTGGTGTATCCTGCAGCCGGCCTGGTCAATTACATAAAACCGGGGATCCCCGTTTACCTGATCGATAAAAGGCTGCCCTACCTGTCGCCCCTGCCGAATCTGACATTGATCGAGAAACCGGCTACCGAAGGGGTAAAGGAAATGATCGAACTACTCTCAGGATCATAAAACGAAAATTGGTAAAAGAAGTATTAAAAATTGCCACATCGGCAAATTGAAAAAAGGAACACCAGCTCTTCAAAAAAACATTCTATGCTGTGTTACGAACTTTTCTTCTGAAATCCCGGATATTTAACCAAAGACTGATCGCAAGGGCGGCCAAAAAAACGGAGAGAGTAACCCTGTCAACCAGTACCGGATCAAAATTGATACCTGTCATTTTCAGTATCAGAAAATGGATGTAAGAATTTGTCTGGTCATGGTAACCCAGTTTCTCTCTTACAGCCCAGTGCCAGTCCGTACAAAAACAATAGCCCCATCCATACCATATTCCCATCACAAACCAGGAAAAACCAGTGGCCAATAGTGTGACCAGGTTCCACTTCCTGGTCTTTTTAAATATCCAGCCAAAGACATTGAAAAGAGTAAATAAGGAATGAAAAGCAAAGAAGAAATAATTCAGGAATGAATACATGACTGTATGAGTAGGTCCGCTTACTGTAATTTAGAAAACTTTTTGTCAGCGAAGCAACTGGATGTGCAGGCTGTTAATCCTGTTTATCTTTCGTGAAACTTTATGTTATTAGATTCCAGTTCTTTCAGCACCGGTTCGTATATTTCTTTTGTAACAGGGATGTGCAGGCCGGTTTGCCTGATCTTTCCATCCAGGATCAGCCGGGCTGCAATACCGAGAGGTAACCCGACCGTTTTCGCCATGGCCGTATGCAGGTTATTTTCGCCTTTCACGATCAGCGAGCTGGAAATTTTTGAACCTGGCGTTAGCGAATGAGGATTTTGATATTCGATTTCATGTAACATAACGATCATGTCCTTGTCATACGGCCGCAGACCCAGCTTTTTTTCCACGGCAAACTGCAGGAGGTCAGCAGCACTGCACATTCCTTTGTTCACCTTCGTTTCGTCGTCATCAAGACCTAAAAAGAAAAGTTGTTTCAGCGTCAGGTTGGCTTCGTGCATTTTATGGGCCAGGAAAGCGGCGGCCTTGTTTTTTACCTCATCGATCTCCACTTCTTCAATATTCCCCTTCTCATCCGCTGCCATGAAGGACGCCGGCATTTCCTCGCCTTCTTCCCCGGCGTCGTTTTCGGCTTCTGCCAGTTTCATCAGGTTCTCAAGCATATCTTTTGTTTCTTCAAAACGTTCGGATAATCTGTGGTTCAGCCACTCCCCGAAACCATTTTTATCCATGTGTTCTTTAAAAACCTGTTGTAGGGTCTTTCCATCCGTTTCATATTGTACGCTCTCGTCTGTCAGTTTCAGGTCGATCACGTTCTTCCAGCCATACATAAAATCAGGGTGACGCAGGGTGGTGCGGATAAATGTATCACAATGCTGCAGGCCATATAAAAAGGCATAGCTGAGTGAATCCCGGTTGGGATACCAACTCAGCAGGCCCATATCGGGGATCTCGACCAATCGGTCCGCCGTAAATAATTCTTCATACGATAGCCTTTTTTCTTTTCCATCTTCCCTGAAATACGCCCCGGACTTACCGGCCAGAATGATATTCCTGGAATTCCAGCTTACCTTATAATGCCAGGGATTATCATCGCTTTCGGGGGCCACCAATCCACCGCAATGTGATCTGAAAGAGCGGATGATCCCTCCATTGGCATGGATCTTATCGATCAATCGCATCGCGCTCATGTGATCGATGCCCGGGTCAAGCCCCATTTCACAGAGAAATAAAAGTTTGTGCTTTTCGATATCGGGCTCCAGTTTTTTGATCTCATCATCGAGGTAGGATGCCGTCAGTAAATGGCGGTGATGTTTTACGCAATCCCTGGCCACATGGATATGAAGAGAAGGAGGGAGCAGGGAGATAACGAGATCCGCATGGCGGATCTGCCGGGCTCTTTCTTCCGGATCCCGGATATCGAATGAAAGGGCAGTGGCCCGGAGTGAATGATTGACCTTGGATTGGGCCAGTTTCAGGTCCGAATCCACCAGCACCAGTTTCCAGTTTGCTGTGATCGCATTTTCAAGCAGGTAATCAATTAAGACCGTGGCAGATTTGCCGGCCCCAAAAAGCAGGATCGTTTTCATGTATCTCCGGGTTAATCAAACAGGAAAATTAATGCGAAAATGCGAAAGAGAGACAAAATGCCGGGGATAAATACTTGACGCAAAACAAAAACATTCATCCGGAAACAGGGGTCACGAACCCTACCCACCCATTGTTAATTCTTTTGATTCTATTTTAATGATCCGGTAAGCCACTTTCACCCCCCGGTTGCTTTTCTTTACCGATACGGTCTGCGATCCGTTTGCCGGCACAGAAGTAAAATAGATATTTTCCGTTCTCAGCAACTCATCCCGGGGTTCCAAATACTCCAATTCTACGGTAACCTGGTCCAACAGGTATTTTGAATCATTTTTTACGGTGAGCTGCAGGTTGCGGATGCCGCCGAAAGAAGCAACGATATAGTCATTGCTTTTTACCGACACAAGAGAGGAGATATCTTCGGCCGGTCCCACTTTGGAGGCTTTGTTTTCGCTGCTGGCAACATTGACAACCTCCACGGCTTTTATCTGATTCGTGGGATCGGTCAGAATGGGATCCTTTGTTTTTCCGTCTATTTTTTTGTCCCGTTTATCCTGTAAAAAATTCGCTTCTTTTCCAGTCTTTTCCACGTCAATAGCTGCCGGAACGGTTTCCCGGCCAGTCTCCTCCTTTTTTTCCTTCAGCACAAAAGGGGCATTCCACGGAACAT
>CAYSIU010000317.1:0-4078 GCA_964431095.1 uncultured Chitinophaga sp.
TGCTGAGGTGGCGATTCACTTTTGCCAGCCGGTTGTAAAACATAAGAAACTTATCTTTCTCCCTGTCCTGCATAAAAACTTTTACGAAATTTACAACCCCGGATTGAATAACGGCTGTCAACCTTTAAGAATGTATGCCATTGTTGATATAGAAACCACGGGTAGCTATGCTGCAGCCCATGGCATCACCGAGATCTCGATTCATGTATTCGACGGGTCAGGGGTGTTGGAAAAGTTTGAAACCCTCATCAACCCGGGTCGTCCCATTCCCCATTATATCCAAAGCATGACCGGCATTACCGATACAATGGTGGCTGACGCGCCCGAATTTGAAGCGGTAGCAGAAAAAATACATTCGATCCTGCACGACAAGATATTCATTGCACACAATGTCAGTTTCGATTATTCATTTGTAAAAGGTCATTTAAAGAATTCTGGCTACGACCTGAATTGTAAAAAACTTTGTACCGTAAGATTGAGTCGAAAGATATTTCCCGGTCTTGCTTCCTATAGCCTGGGCAATCTCTGCCATTCCCTGGGGATCGATATCGTCAACCATCACCGGGCTGGCGGCGACACGGAAGCCACCGTAAAAATATTCCGCTTGTTGCTGGAAAATGACAAGGGAGAGCATATCCAAAAAAGCCTGCTTCGCCATTCCAAAGAATCTATCTTGCCTCCGAATGTACCGAAAGAGCATTTTGAACAATTGCCTTACGGCCCGGGTGTTTATTATTTCCACAATGAAAAAGGGAAAGTAATTTATGTAGGCAAGGCCCGGAATATCCGCTACCGGGTCAATAGTCACTTCAGCAATAATTCGGAAAGCCGGCAAAAGCAAAACTTCATGAAGCATGTCCATGCGATCAGCTACCAGGCCTGCGGTACCGAACTAATGGCCTGTATCCTGGAATCGGTGGAAATAAAAAAAGGATGGCCGGTGTTCAACTACTCGCAAAAAAGATGGGAAGATGTGTATGGCATTTTTGTGTACGAGGACCAGAACGGTTACCAGCGGCTGGCCATTGACAAGAACCGGAAACGATTGAACCCTGTTCATACTTTTCATTACCTGGTGGACGGGCATGCGATCATCCGGAAGCTGGTCCGTGAATTCCATCTTTGCCCGAAACTTTGTTACCTGCAAAAAGATCCCGGGAAATGCGAGGGGTTGGACGCGGGATATTGTAATGGCGCCTGTGAACAGAAAGAGTCCTCATCTTTATACAACAAGAGGGTGCAAAAGGCCATCAGCTCGCTGAAGACACAACCTTCATTTGCCATTATTGATCAGGGATTGAATGGCGATGGCCAGTCCTGCATCCTGGTGTGGGAAGGGAAATTCTATGGTATGGGCTATATCCCGGGCGATGCCGCGGTCACCGACCCGGATACATTAAAGGACCTGCTTACCACCTATCACGAAAACAGCTATATCCGCAACCTGGTCCTGGGTTATGCGGCCAGGTTCCCGGAAAGAGTTGTCAACCTTTAGAGGGTTTCCAACCTTTAAGGGTCTCCAACCTTTAAAAGGTTGGAGACCCTATTCCGAATATCGGTTCCTTCTGTTCTTTTTCCAAATTAAATAAGAAACTCATTATGATAATCACGCTAATTATTTTATCATTTAATGCCTCTGTACTTGTGATGTGCCAGCCCGGTAAAACAGCCGTAAAACCCACGGCACCTGTTCTGAAAAATCTGACCGATTCTGTCAGTTATTCGATTGGACTCAACGCTGCTAATTTCTACAAACAGCAGGGCGTTAAATCCCTGAACACCGCTTTGATTTCAAAAGCTATTAACGACGTAATGACGGGCAAAAAACCGTTGTTAAATGAGACTGACGCAAATAATGTAATGACCCGCTGCATGACCATTTTACAGGGTGAAAAATCCAAACCCAGGATCGACTCGGGGAATGCTTTTCTGGAAAAGAACAAAAAACGTTCCGAAGTGAAGACCACGGCCAGCGGCCTGCAATATGAAGTCATAAAGGAAGGTAGCGGTATCAAACCTACAAAACAGGATAGTGTGACCTGTCATTACAAGGGAACCCTGCTCAATGGGATCGTCTTTGACAACTCCTATGATCGTGGTCAGCCGATTACTTTCCCATTGGCGGGCGTCATTCCCGGCTGGACGGAAGGTCTCCAGTTAATGAGCGTGGGATCGAAGTACAAATTATATATCCCCTATACACTTGCTTATGGTGCGCTGGATTATGGCCCGATCCCCGGTGGTTCGATGCTGATCTTCGAAGTGGAATTGCTGGACGTTAAAAAAGTAAAATAAATCTGGCAGCTTGCAGCCCGCAGCCTGTAGCCTGAAGCTTGTAACTATCAGCCAGTAGCCAGTTGGCAGTCAGCGGCCCGCAGCCTGTAGCCTGTAGCCTGAAGCTAGTAGCTTGCCGCCAATAAAAAAAGGGGACAGCAAAAGCCATCCCCCTAGGATTTAATTAAAAACCCTGAGCATTTAGCGTTTATTCACTACAATCTTTTGCACTACCTGTTCACCGGTTTCGGGAGCTATAATTCTCACCATATACATACCCGGCTGAAGGTTCTCAATAGTAATATTATTATTGGTGATTGCCCTGAATTCTTTCACCACGCGGCCGGCCATATCCGAAACGGATACATCGCGGGACACGGAAGCATCTTCAAACAGAACATTCACTTTTCCGTCGTTGCTCGGGTTGGGATAAACAATGGTTTTACCCAGCATTCCATCGCCGCGAACCGAACGGATCTCGGTGTATTTTGATTTATTGTCGAGGTCAACCTGCCTGATCCTGTACTGGGTAACACCCTTTATATTATTCGGATCAATAAACTGGTAGCTCAGGTCGGTACTGCTGTTACCAGCGATACCCTGTGAAGCAACCCATCCTACCTGTTCCCAGCTGCCATTGACGTTACGCTCTACGGCAAAACCGCTGTTATTCTGTTCCCAGATCGTTTCCCATTTCAATATCACGTTGGAGCTATAACGGGTAGCCGTGAACGACTTGAATTGGACCGGCAAAGGTAAACAGCTATTCGGAACGGAAACAAATTTGTCAAAACAGCCTCTCTTTGTCTTATAAACAACGATCACATCAGCATTCCGGTTAGAACCTGTTAATTGAACCGTATCGGGAGGAGAAGATACCAGTGCCTGGAACTTGCTACCTATAAATATATCCGCACCGTCCAATGTGCCATTATGGTTCACATCATTGTACACCTGTACCTCAACCGGGAAGTCAGCGGCTTCAGTAACAGAACCGCTGGTAGCGGTAATATCAAACTGAACATACCTTGGAATGGCACAACCCCTGACTTCATTGGTAGTCAATGACCCTGTTACGCCGGCACCGGAACCATTGGTTACCCCCGGTGTATGGTTAACGCTTTGTGATGTTTTCACCCAGGTACCGCAAATGCCATCACTTGTCCTCGCAAATCCATTATCATTACCAGCACTTGAATTCACATTTTCTGCAAATGTGATAGTTGACCAATCGATCGTGAAATTCGAACAAGGAGCTATCATTGTGACTGTCAGGCTGGGCATGGTGGTAATATCAGCCGGCACCGAAGTAGAGTTAATTCCTCCCATAAAGGAGTTGACCAATGCCCCCGCTTTAAACAGGAAAAATGCATAAGCGGCAGGTGTACCTGTGTTTTTGGGTAAAAAATCGTTGAAACCGGGCGCCGGAGTTGTGGGAGCAAGGTAGCCACTGCCGGATCTCTGGTAAAACTTAAGAGATCCGCTTGCGGCGAGCGCATTCCAGTTAGCGTTTGCAACTACACCGGTTTGGTTCTGTACATTAAAAGGACTGGCAGCAGCAATGACCCAATATCCTTTGGGACCAACTGAATCGTCCGGGAAATCCAAAACATACCAGCCGGTGGTACTTCCATTCTTATAGAAAGTAACCATGGTATAGCAGTTAAGGTGTTCAGCCAGCGGGTTGGTGCTGCTGTTATAGATCTCCACAAACTCAGAATTCCCCGCCGCTGGGTCCGTTAACATTTCATTTAGGAGGGTTTGGCTCCTGGACACGAGTACGCTACTGAATACTACGACGAAA
>CAYSIU010000318.1:0-1850 GCA_964431095.1 uncultured Chitinophaga sp.
TTTTTAGCCAGGCCGATCAAAGTACTGCGCCCTCCTGCTCCCAATTCTTCCATAGCTTCAAGGGCAGCACTTAACTGGCCTTTGCCCCCATCAATGATCACAAGCTGGGGAAAGGTTTGCTGCTCCTCGATCATTCGTTTATACCTCCTGGAAACCGCCTCTTTCATCGTCGCAAAATCATTGATGCCGCTAACCGTCTTTACATTGAAATGCCGGTAATCTTTTTTGCTTGGTTCTCCGTCCCTGAAACAGACCATAGCGGAAACAGGGTAGCTTCCCTGGAAATTTGAATTGTCAAAACATTCAATATGCACCGGCAACTCCTGCAACTGCAGATCGTGCCGCAGCTCTTCCAGCAACTTCCTTTTTTCCGGCTTTTTTATGCTGAGTTGTAACCTTTCTTTGTTTTTTAATTCTTCGATGAAATGAGCCACGTTTTTTTGGGAAAGATCAAGCAGTTTTTTTCTATCACCCCCTTTTGGGACGGTGATACGGATCTCTTTTTGCGGGTAATCGACGGGAAAAGGGACCACGATCTCGGGAGCATCACTGTTGAATGTGTTTCTCAATTGTGCGATCGAAAAAAGCAGCACTTCTTCTGGTTTCTCGTCAAGTTTTATCTCCGCTTTACTTGTATGGGTTTGTATGATCGTTCCATTCCGAACCATGAGGTAATTTACCCACGCAATGTCTTTTTCCTGTTGCAGGAAGAACACATCCAGGTCACCGGCGCGGGTATCTGCCACCACCGATCTTGACTGGTAGTTTTCAAGGAATTCTATTTTCTTTTTCACCTGTTCGGCTTTTTCAAATTCAAGGGCCGTAGAATATTTTTTCATCTCCTCCTTAAAATGACGGATGACCGGCGACAGGTTTCCGCGGAGCAGGTTCTTCAGTTGGAGAATATTTTCCCGGTAATCTTCTGCTGTTTGCAGGGATTCACAGGGGCCCTTGCAATTGCCGAGGTGATACTCCAGGCACACTTTGAATTTCCCCTTTTTTATATTTTTATCGGTCAGGTTCAGCGAACAGGTCCTCAACTGGATAGTTTGCCGGATGAACTGCAGCAACTCTCTCACCTTTTTCACCGAAGTATAAGGCCCGAGGTATTCCGAGCCATCGGCAATTTTTTTACGGGTCAGGAAGACCCTGGGGAAAGGCTCATTCTTAATGATGATATACGGGTAAGACTTATCATCTTTCAGGTTGATATTGAAACGGGGCTGGAATTTTTTGATCAGGGTGTTTTCCAGTAAAAAAGCGTCCTGCTCTGAATTCACGATGGTGAACTCGATCCGGGCAATACGCTGGACCAGCTCATGTGTTTTGTAATTGGTAAATGTTTTGCTGAAATAAGAGCTGACCCTTTTCCGCAGGTTCTTGGCCTTGCCGACATACAATATTTCATTGTGGGCATCAAAGTATTTATAGATGCCGGGTTGGGAGGGAATGGTACCGGCGATATGTTGAAATGCTGCTGCGTTCATTGATTCGTATCCTCATTCCAGGTCACTTTCAGGGTACTAATCTTTTCGGGTTCTCCGGGCTGCCGGCGGGTGGTCACCACCTGGAAACTTTGATCCATCTGCCAGAGCATTTCCTTTTCTAAAAAGCCGTTCCGGTTACTGATCACCCGGCTTATGATAACAGCCATCACTTTATCACCGGTGCCCGTATTAGGAATGACCAGGATTTCCTGCTTCTTTACTTCTTCTTCGTCCGGTTTAACAGGCTTGTAACTGATAATGACCCTGTTCAATGTCTGGTCATATATAGCCGGTTCCTCGGTATATCTTTTTGCCACTTTTTTATCCGATAGGTCGGGGATGGACAGAAAATCGGCTGCCGCT
>CAYSIU010000318.1:1950-4027 GCA_964431095.1 uncultured Chitinophaga sp.
TTTTGCCACTTTTTTATCCGATAGGTCGGGGATGGACAGAAAATCGGCTGCCGCTACCCGGAAATCCTCCCTTTTCAGATACGTCGTATCACTATGCGCGCTGTCGGTGGAAATGATCTTCCGGATTGGGAATAAGGAAGTATCTACCTGCGCCACCTGTTCTTTGATAAGTGATAAGACGGAAATATATTTTTTCTGTTCTTCCTTTTTTTGTTTGCAGGCCCCTGCGGTCAGCAGGACGAAAAAACTGATCCAAAGCCAACGATTTTTATTCATGGCCTAAAATTAGGAGAAATCATTTTTTGGGCGGTTGGCAAAAACAAACATCCCGTCTCAGACAGGCGGACGGGATGTTTTTACAACATAGCCTGTGATATTCATACAGGCAGTTAGTGCCGATCTACCTGAGCATGACGCCCAGTTTCAAACCAAAATCAATCAGGTGTTCCTTGATGGGATAATCCTTCACAAAACTCGACATGACCTGGTAGCGGACCTGCGGTCCCAGTCTTAACTGCATACCGCGAATGTGAGTAGCGGCGAATATTTCAAAGCTGGTGCTGAGATTCCAATGGCGCGTCAGGGAAGGCACTTGTGCATAATTCTTATAATCGGTTGAAATAAGGTAAGACCTGTTATCCAGAATATAGGTGGGCTGTAGCGTACCAGCTATTCCAAAATAATTTTTGAGGCCATCGGATAATTTGAGCTCCATACCCAACGGAACAGATGCTGAAAAGTAGAAATTCTGCAGCCAGTTCTCTTTATTGCTACCCGTATTGCGGTACCGGGATACAGCGGAGATGGTATTGGTTCCACCCCCGGCAGTGCTCAGCGCAATGGTCGCCATTTCGGGGTCATGATTATAGGCCTTGATATCATATTTGCTCACATTAAATTGCAACCCACCCGTAAAGCTGAACCACTTTGAAAGAGGATAAGCGGCCCTGACACCCAGCTGCAGACCCATATCGGGTTTATGGTTCACCACGCTATTGACATCAAAATTATAATCGTAGGGATTGGCGCTGCCGGGCGAAACAATGCTATTGTAGCGGCTCCTGGCAATAAACTCTTCATTTTCTCCCAATTCCCTGTAGCTGATGGTGGGCGTAACATATAACATCCATTGCAACTTGTTCTTTTGGGGCCGGTGGGTGTAGGAGTTCACCACGCTTTCAATCGTGAAGGGCGGATAAATATCTTTTTTCACTGATGGTTCTTCCGTAGGTGCTCCGGCTGGGCGGTTCAGGTTGTTACCCGCAATCAGGTAGGGGTCTTTTTGTTTGATGCCTGCGCTAATGAGCCTGTCCGGCTCAGTTTGTTTTTTATCGATTCCGGGTTTAGCCTGAAACAGAATCGATTTGGCGATTGATCCGGGTTGTAACGAGGCAGGCGACTCAATAACTGGCTTAATATTACTCTGTACAATATCGGCTGTTTCATTTCCTGAAATATCAAGGCCGGAAGCGGGAAGGCTAAGTCCCAAAAGATCTTCCTGCAAGCTGGTAGGAGAAGTGATAGGGGAAGGCCTGTTGCGTGACGATTTTACAGTATTGATTATCGTGATAGCAGGAACGGGTGTTTTTATTGCAGATTCTTTTTTTATTGCTGAGGAATTGGTAACAGAAGCAATGTTTTCGCTTTTACCGCCGGGCGTCAGCATCACCCAGGTTACGACAGTAGTGCTGAGCAATAATAAAGCAAGCCCGATGCCATACCAGCGGCTGCGGGTATGTAATGCGCTATGAATGCTTTTCCATACCTTTTCGGTGGGGAACATCCGGTATTGATCGGCATTCTGTTTGACGAACTTTTCGAAATCCCTGTTATTGAAACTATTTTCCATAACCAGTCGGGCTGTTAAGGGTACAATTAAAATTATCGGTGGGCCACGGCGGCCAGCCAATCGGTCTCCTGTTTTGGCTTCTGCAATATTTTTTTACGAACCAAAATATCTTCCAGCATCGCTTTAGCCCGGGTGTACTGGCTTCGGCTGGTGCTTTCTTCTATATCGAGCATGTTGGCTATTTCCCGGTGACTGTAACCTTCCACCGCATAAAGATTAAGAACTGTT
>CAYSIU010000319.1:0-4021 GCA_964431095.1 uncultured Chitinophaga sp.
GGAGATGATAAAGGCAAACGTATAGGATTTCGCCAGTGCAAAAAATACATTGTAAGGAACAAAGTATTCCAGCAGTCCCCTATCATAGGTGATACCGGAAATAATCCCTGAGGCAGTCCCGGCCAGTCTTCCTCCCCAGATACCCAATGCCATGGAAATGATCACCAGTAAGGGTATCATCAGCAGCGCAGCTGCGATTTTGGGAAGAATCAGGTACGTTTTGGTATTGATCCCCATGATCTCCAGCGCATCGATCTGTTCACTGACCCGCATATTTCCCAATTCGCTGGCGATCCGGCTACCCGCGACGCCTGCGAGTACGATACAAACCAGGGTGGGAGCAAATTCCAGGATGACCGTGTCCCTTACGATCTGTGCAATAGTGGTCCGGGGAACAAGGGGGGTCACTAACTGGTAAGCGGTTTGAATCGTGGATACTGCGCCGATAAAAACAGAAATGATCGCCACAATCCCCAGGGAACCAAACCCGATCTCTGTGCATTGGTGAAGGAATTCCTTCCGGTACATTTTCCCGTTCTCGAGACGGGAAAACATTCCTTTTATCATCAGCAGATAGCGGCCTATGTCCCTGAAAATGGTCATCCGGAAATTTGGAATGTAAAATACAAAATGTACGAATTACAACGATTTTATATCTGTGCAGGAGTCAACGGTTGGGTTTTGAAAAGAATTATACTCAGGCTTCTTTATTTACCCTTCTGAATCGTTTCCACCAGCGGGATCGTTTCACAATTTCTTCCGTAGAAGCCTTGCTTTTGGTTTGCGCATCCACCACGGCAATTAATGTCATGTTCAATATGCTTCTCACAGAGCTTCCAAGCTGGAGAATGTGTACCGGTTTTTTCAATCCCAGGAGAATAGGACCTACGGCATCTGCAATATCAAGTTCCTTCATGAGGTTGTAAGCAATATTACCTGCGGCCAGGTTGGGGAAGATCAATGTATTTACGTCTTTATCTACCAGTTCACAGAAAGGATAGTTTTCTTTCATCAATTCTTTATTGAAAGCGACACTGGCCTGCATTTCACCATCCACCAGCAGCGAAGGCATCTTTTTCTTCACGAGTCTTCGGGCTTCTGCCACCAATTTTGCTTCCGGTGAATTGCTGCTCCCGAAATTCGAATAGCTTAACATGGCGATCCGGTGCTTGATATTGAAATTACCGATCTCCCGGGCCACCATCATCGTGATATCAGCCAGTTCCTCTGCCGTGGGATTAAAGTTTACAGTAGTATCAGCAAGAAACAGGGGCCCTTTCTTGGTCAGCATCAGGTACATACCCGCTATCTTTCCAACCCCTTCATCGGTACCGATCGTTTGAAGAGCCGGCCGGATCGTGTCCGGATAATTTTTGGCGAGACCCGAAATCATAGCATCCGCATCGCCGCATTCCACCATCATGCAGCCAAAATAGTTGCGGTCCTTCATTACTTTTTTCGACTCATATGCATTGAAACCCCTTCTTCCTCTTTTCGCGAAAAATATTTCGGAATAGGCATTTCTTTTTTCTTCCATTGCATCGCTGCGTGGATCGAAAATGGGCATATCACTGATGTCGATTCCGTTGGATGCCGCGATCCTTGTGATCTTAGTTTCATCTCCCAGCAGGATGGGATAGGCCACCCCTTCGTCAAAAACAATCTGGGCGGCTTTCAGGATCTTGACGTTATCGGCTTCTGCAAATACGATCCGTTTGGGATCGCGCTTGGCTTTATTGCCCACAAACCGCATCACCTGGTTATCCAAACCGAGGCGTTTGTTCAAATTGTTCTCATAAGCATCCCAGTCGGTGATCGGATGCTGTGCCACCGAGCTTTCAATGGCGGCTTTAGCAACGGCAGGAGCAACGGTTGCCAATAAGCGGGGATCCAGGGGCTTGGGTATAATATAATTCTCACCAAAACTGATGTTCTTTTCACCGTAAGCCATATTCACGATATCCGGTACCGGGGTTTTGGCCAGATCTGCGAGAGCTTTTACTGCTGCCAATTTCATGGCTTCGTTGATTTGTGTGGCTCTGACATCGAGGGCGCCACGGAAAATATAGGGGAACCCCAATACATTGTTAACTTGATTGGGATAGTCACTACGACCCGTGGCCATGATAATATCTTTTCTTGCCCCGGTTGCCTCTTCCCAGCTGATCTCGGGATCGGGGTTCGCCATAGCGAAAACGATCGGGTTTTTTGCCATGCTTTTCACCATTTCAGCGCTCACTACATTACCCGCACTCAGACCGATAAAAACATCGGCATCTTTCATGGCCTGTGCCAGGGTCATTTCATCCTTCGCATTCGCAAATTTTTGTTTGATCTCTTCGAGACCGGTCCTTCCTTTATGCAGGACGCCCTTGCGATCAAATACCAGGAAGTTCTCATGGCTGGCACCCAGCGCTTCGTAAAGCATGATACAGGCCATGGCGGCAGCTCCTGCGCCATTCACCACGAATTTTACTTTTTCAATCTTTTTTTTCTGTAATTCCAGTGCATTCAGAAGTGCCGCGGCACTGATGATCGCGGTTCCGTGCTGATCATCGTGCATGATCGGTATGTTGAGTACTTCCTTTAATTTTTTTTCAATGTAAAAACATTCCGGGGCCTTGATGTCCTCCAAATTGATCCCGCCGAAAGTGGGTTCTAATGCTTTTACGATCTGTATGAATTTCTCAGGATCTTTTTCAGCAATTTCAATATCGAAAACATCAATGTCTGCAAATATTTTAAACAACACTCCTTTCCCCTCCATCACGGGTTTGCCTGCTTCGGGACCGATATCACCCAGTCCCAGTACGGCCGTGCCATTGCTGATGACCGCCACCAGGTTGCCCTTGGTGGTGTATTTGTAAACGTTCTCTTTGTTTTCGGCTATTTCCTTGCAGGGTTCCGCAACCCCGGGCGAATAAGCAAGTGAAAGGTCCCTTTGAGTTTTGGCTTCTTTGGTGGGGACTACTTCGATCTTTCCGGGTCTTCCTTTGGCGTGGTATTCAAGTGCCTGTTGTTTGCGTAAGTCGCTTTGCATAAATGAGTTTTAATATTCTCTGCCGGTAGTCACCGGGCCGCGCCCTTCATAATCGGGGGATGCAATGTACTAAAATTACCTTCATTACCGGATGACCGACAGCTCGATATGGGATGAGAATTGTGCCGACCTGTATATCTTTTGTGTTGCAATAATAAAGTCTGATTCCTTTGCTTCAAAGATATTGGGTATATATTTCTGGGGATTTCGGTCAATGATGGGGAACCAGGTACTTTGTACCTGCACCATGATCCGGTGTCCTTTCTTAAATACATGATTGACGCCATGAAGATCGATAGAGTAGAGTTCTACCTTACCGGATGTTACGGGAGCGGGTGTTGAAAAACTGTTCCTGAACCGCCCGCGGAATACATCATTGGCGATCATTAACTGGTAGCCGCTCATTGTCGGTTCTTTTTCGTACGGCTCTGGATAAACATCGATCAGTTTTACGATCCAGTCCGCGTCTGTGCTGCTGGTAGCTGCATAGATTTTTGCCCAGAGATTACCCGTCACCGTCAGATCTTCTGTGAGCACACCGGTTTGCCAGCTTACTACATCGGGGCGGTTATGAACAAAACGCTGGTCTTCCAGCAGCCAGGTGTACCATCGCGAACCGGGTCCATAGGTTTCTTCAATGGGTCTGGGACGATAGGGAACCGGATGTGCGGGATCAGAAACATAGCTGTCATAAGCAGTTACATTGGTTGCTGCGGGTTTGTCAAAAGATAATTTCCCATCCGCCTGGAAATACAAATTCTTTTTTTGTGCTTCGGCAGGCGGCCAGCTATCATAGGTCTTCCATTGATTGGACCCCGTCTGGAAAGTAATGGCTTCTGCAAACTTCCCGTTTCCTTTTCCTTTCAGGTAATAAGCAAACCATTTTGCCTGGATATCCCGCCTGAAATCGGAGGCAGTGGAAGTATCAATTTTGATATTTCCAAGTTTATTGCCCAGGCAACACCCCCAACCGCCATGGTT
>CAYSIU010000320.1:0-4021 GCA_964431095.1 uncultured Chitinophaga sp.
AAACGGTTTGATTACTACCTGTAAATGGATTTTTTTGAAATTGCGGGAACCGGGTATTTACCTGCCGGTTAATGCTTTAATAAATGATATTTCCGTAATCAATTGTAATAGCATTGTCGCCAAGAGGAAAAAAAGTATATGGAAAAGAGGGGGCCTTAATTGAAAACCCTTTGAAGGTAATAACTCTGATGAATATTGAAGGGTTGTACAGAAGGTGGCTTCCGTAAAGGTCCCGCCATTCCTGAATCGGGAGCCCTTTATCATTTGATATTCTTTGTTCATCTGTTCGATATTTTCGACCTTTATCGCTGATGAGCCGATTTAACCGCCGGGACAGCATTAACCTTTTGTCAAAACTCACAGCCCGCCGGGCGTGGAACGGGATAAAAGTGCTGAGCAGCTATTATATCAGCAAATGGACAAAAAAGCCTATACAATGGGGTAACCCGATCTCCCTTTCATTCGAGCCCACCACTTCCTGTAATCTCCGCTGCCCTGAATGTCCCAGCGGTTTGCGCTCTTTTACACGGCCGACCGGTATGCTGCAAAAAGATTTTTTTACGGAGACCATGGACCAGCTCAGCAAAGACCTGTGGTATCTTGTTTTTTATTTCCAAGGCGAGCCCTATCTCAACCCCGGCTTCCTGGATATGGTACAATATGCCAGCAGGAAAAAGATTTATACCGCCACATCGACCAATGCACATTATCTGGATGACATCAATGCGAAACGAACGGTGGAAAGTGGACTCGATCGGCTGATCATTTCTATTGACGGTACCACGCAGGAGGTTTACCAGCAATACCGTGTCGGTGGTCGCCTCAATAAAGTGATGGAAGGGACAAGGAACATTATAAAATGGAAAAAAGCATTGAAAAGCAAAACCCCTTTTGTGGTGTTCCAGTTTTTGGTAGTCAAACCCAACGAACATCAGCTGGAAGATGTAAAGAAACTTGCCAACGAGATGGGTGTCGATGATGTTTGGTTCAAAACGGCACAGGTCTATGACTACAAAAACGATCCCCATGGTCTGATCCCGACAAACGATAAATTCAGCCGCTAACGCAAAACCAGCAATGGGAATAAATTCAAAGGCCACCTGGCCAATCATTGCTGGCGGCTCTGGCACGATCCTGTGATTACCTGGGATGGACTGGTAGCACCCTGCTGCTTTGACAAAGACGCACAACACCGGATGGGCGACCTGAAGAAAAAAACATTCAAAGAGATCTGGAAGAACGGGGAATACACTAAATTCAGGACAAAGATCCTGAAAGGCAGAAAGAATATAGATATCTGTTCCAATTGTAGCGAAGGAACCAGGGTCTGGGAAAAGTCATAATATTGAAACCGGTTATCATTGACGGCTAACCAAAGGATAACCCGATATGCATTTGTCTTCCTCTTTATCAACCCGCTTGCAATACCAGCACAAGTCGTTGGTGGATATCATGGACGGTCTGTCCGAAGAGCAGATCAGGCGACAGGTGATCAGCGGGAAATGGTCCATTTTTGAAAACATTGTTCACCTGCAGACTTACCAGCATACTTTCCTGGCGCGTACCCGCCAGATATTGGAAGGCAGCAACCCGGTTTTTTCGCGCTATACCGCGGAAGGAGATCCGCTTTTCCTGGATAATTGTCATAAATCAACCCGCGAGATCATGCAGGATTTCATCACAACAAGAAAGGAAATGGCCGGTAGACTGCTCTCTCTCGGCCCGGACGACATGAATAAAACTGCGGTACATCCGGTGTTCGGGCAAATGAACCTACCGCAATGGCTGAATTTTTTCCTGCTGCATGAGGCACATCATCTCTTCACTATTTTTAAGCTGGGAGCTGAGCTGAGGAAAGGGAATTAGTTAATTAGAGCAGAACAATGAATTCTTTTGTGATTTTGCGCCCCATCCATCATAACCCAATCAACCAGCAGACAAGCTAACCAATTAACCAGTTACCAGCGTTTCATTTCATCGAAGATGGATGTATAAAATGAGGCAAAGCCCTCAAAAAAACTACGGATACATTCGGATAGCAGCTTCATAAAATGCGTTTTAACCGGCAAGTCATCCGGAAGGTGACTCATCGGGCACGGGTTCGTACTGTAAAACAAATCATTTTTTACGGTCCCAGCAATATTAGCAGGAGGGAAATTTTTGCACGGTGGCTGCACGGGCTCTGTTAATAATTGGCTATCAGACCACCTTGTAAATAAAGTTGATAACTCAATGTTGAAACACTAATTTTGTATTTACTGATTTATATGGGAATCGAAAAAGATATCCAGCAGTCGAGATTCAGGAATGTGCATCAAAAAGCCGCGATCAATCTCATCTACACTATCGGATGGATGAGGGAGAGAACAAGGCCTATTTTTGAGGCGGAAGACATCACTCCCCAGCAATTCAATATTCTCCGGATCCTCAGGGGAAGCTTTCCCAAACCCCTTTCCACCCTGCAGATCAGGGAGAGGATGCTGGAGAAAATGAGTGATACCAGCCGGATTGTGGACCGGCTGATCGCCAAAGGTCTGGTTAAAAAAGTGACCTGTAAATCAGACCGCCGCCTTGTAGATGTAATCATTTCCGATAGGGGCAAAAAGTTACTTGAACGGCTCGACAGCCGCCAGGATGAGATCGATGCCGTGCTGGGTAATCTTTCTGAAAAAGATGCTAATATATTGAGTGACCTGCTCGATAAGATACGTGATGCGGCTGAATGATGTATTTTTACACGATTCATTCACCCAAAGGTGAACGGATCGAACCATTATTCATACCGAATCAGAAAACATGAACAAACCCACCTGGTTATTGCTCGCCGCCGTATTTTCTTTTCATTTTGCCGTTGCCCAGCCCAAATATGAGTTCCGGGGAGTGTGGATCGCTACCGTAGACAATATTGACTGGCCGCCCAAGGGATCCGGCACCGAAGCCCAAAAGGCAGATTTTATCCGACAACTGGACCTGCACCAACAGAATGGGATGAATGCCGTGATCGTACAGGTGCGGCCTTCCGCCGATGCATTTTACCCCTCGCAATATGAGCCCTGGAGCCAGTGGCTTACCGGTGTCCAGGGCCAGCCGCCTATGCCGTATTACGATCCCCTGCAATTCATGATCGAGGAAACACATAAAAGAGGCATGGAATTCCACGCCTGGCTAAACCCCTACCGGGCCAATTTTAATATCAATACTGCCAGCATAGCCCCTAATCATATTACTGCTATTCATCCAGAGTGGTTTTTAACTTACGGCGACAAAAAATATTTTGACCCCGGTAACAAGGAGGCGCAAAAATTTGTGGTCAACGTGGTGCGGGATATTGTAAAAAGATATGATGTAGATGCGATCCACATGGACGATTATTTTTATCCCTATCGTATAGCAGGGAAGGAATTCCCGGATGGGGATTCCTACAAAAATTCCGGGAGCAGTCTGAGCAAAGATGACTGGCGTCGCAGCAATGTAGACTCTATTATCCAGGCATTGAGCATGGTGATCAAGCAGGAAAAAAGGCTTTGCCGGTTCGGGATTTCTCCCTTCAGTGTCTGGCGGAATAAAAAGGACGATCCTGAAGGAAGCGACAGCAAGGCCGGGCAAACCAATTATGACGACCTGTACGCGGATATTTTGTTATGGCTCAAAAAAGGGTGGATCGATTATGTGGCGCCTCAGCTTTACCTGGAGATCGGTCATGATAAAATCGCTTACGAAAAACTGCTGGATTGGTGGAGCCGTCATAGTTATGGCCGCCACATCTATATCGGCCATGGTATTTACCGGTCCGGTGGCAAAGAACCCGCATGGAATGATCCCAAACAATTGCCCAACCAGATCGAATTGCTGCGTCGCTATCCCAATGTGCAGGGCAGTATTTATTTCAGCAGTAAAACATTTGACCTCAATCCCAACGGTTGGAACGAGAGTTTAAAAAGTGAGTATTATAATTACCCGGCCCTCCTTCCGCCCATGCGCTGCTTCGGGGCAGTGGGTCAAGCGACGGGCGCTGGGGTTT
>CAYSIU010000321.1:0-2111 GCA_964431095.1 uncultured Chitinophaga sp.
TCTTTGGTAATTTCAAACGGTTTTATTTGGTATATACCCTTATAATGGTGTTTATAAATATTGATGAATAAGTTTGTTGTACACCATTTGGTGACCGAGACCGGTGCCGTAATGGAAATCCCGGTATTCCGGAACCTGGCCACATTATCCGAAGTAAGATAAAGCAGGTCGCCATTGGGCTTCACGAGCTGCGAGATCACATCACTGGTAGTGCTGTAATTCAATGTAGTGATCAGCTTCCCCTTAAAAGAATGGCTCAGCTCAAAATTATGGGTGAACTGAGGCAGCAGGAACGGGTTCCCTTTCCGGTACGATAACGAATCAAGAAAGTAAATGAAGGGATTCAGGTCCTGGTAATTGGGCCTTGTGATCCTCCGGCTATATGACAAAGTCAGCTGGTGATCCTTGTTCACTGTATAGCTGATGAATGTACTGGGGAAGAGATTGGTGAAGTTTCTTCGGAAAGTGGAATCATTGGTCACCTGGTATCCTTTGGCAATCGTGTTTTCAAGCCGTAACCCGCCCTGGAACGACCATTTTTTCCACTGGCGATTGGCATTCAAATAGACGGCATTGATATTTTCATCATAGATAAAATGATTGGAACGGGCGTCATCGACCCACTTGTTTCCGTCCCATCTTACATAACTCACCAGGTTGTCGTTACTCACGAAACTGCTCTTGGCCCCGGCTTCCAGCCGCCCCCCTTTTTTGAACGGATGCACGTAATCTGATTTTATAGAGTAGATCTTTATTTGGGCGGGGAGGTGGCCTTTTAAGATCATCCGTTGACCGATGGGTTGTCCCGCACCATTATAAAAATCAGTGGTCAGGGTCATATCAGAAGTATTATCATAGGCAATGAAATCAAAATCAGCCGTCAGTTCCCTGCCTGTTGAATCAAACTGGTGGCGGAAATTGAGGTTGGAAGTTAGATTGCGAAACCGGAGGTGGTTTTTTGTCAGGGAAACCATCTGTGACAAGAGTTGGTAATTTTCATCATGGGTGCTTGTCACGGTCGTGGGTGTGTGGTACCCCAAAAAAGTAAACCGGCTGACATCCGCTCCGATTGTTTTCTTTTTTTCGGCGAACCAGTCAACACCCAGCTTGAGTGTATGATTGTTGTTCCCGAACCTGAATTGTGTTTCCACATCATTATATCCTGTCACCGTCTTGTTTTGGTCGAGCTTTGTCCGGTTGATCTCCAGCTGGCTCCTCCCCTTCGGCACATTAGGATTATAGCTCCCAAAAAAATTGATCTTGTTTTTCCTGTAATTGAACGTAATACTGTTCTGCGATTTGGGGATAACATAGAGTGTGCCATTGGTTTCGAAAAAACTAGTGGTAAACGCCGACATGACCGACCCGTTAAAGCCGGCGGCTTTCCCTTTTTTAGTTTTTATATTAATGATCCCCGAATTACCCGAAGCATCGTATTTGGCGGATGGATTCGTCATGATCTCGATCTGGTCAATGGCAGAAGCCGGCATATTCTTAAGGAGGTTGGCAAGATCAGTGGGGGAAAGAAAGGTTTGCTTCCCATCCATCATCACGATCACCCCGGACTTGCCGCGGAGACTGATGATCCCGTCATTGCTGACCATGATCCCGGGGGATTTTTCCAGCACCTCCAGCGCCGTGGCACCCGCATTGGTGGGCGACGCATCCACATTCACCACGGTTTTATCGATATGCGTTTCAATAAAGGGTCGCTTAGCCGTTACTGTAACCTCTCCAAGGCTTTTAGCTGCAGGATCCAGTTGCAACGCAGCGATTTCAGTAGTATTCCCCGATGCCTGGACTGTAACAGGTGCACTAAATCTTTTTTCCAGGCCGGCCGAACTTGCGGATACCACGTATTCCCCTTCAGCTATCCCTTCAAATCCGTATTGGCCATCCTTGCCGGTGACTGCAGTCCTGACCACTGATGAATCCCTGACCTTTAAAAGAGAAACAGAAACCGATGAAAGAGGTTTACGCGTTGCATCGAGCACTGTTCCGGAGATCTTTCCTGTTTTGGTTTGGGCCGATGCGACGATGCTGCAGACAAACAGCAACCCGCAAAGGGTAAAATATTTTCTCATATTCATTGCGATTAATGATAACTGAAA
>CAYSIU010000321.1:2121-4021 GCA_964431095.1 uncultured Chitinophaga sp.
AGATCCATACTCTACATTAAACCCTCGTATTACTATTGGAAATGCCATTATGGAGCCTATGCAGGTGTATAATATTTTGGCAAATAATATTGAAAGAAAGAAAAGGGTTATTGAATTGCTCAAAAGAGTGAATATGGACGAATCACAATTTAATAGATACCCGCGTGAGCTTTCGGGTGGGCAACGGCAGCGGATTTGCATTGCAAGAGCATTGGCATTGAATCCAAAGTTTATCATTTGTGATGAATCTGTTTCGGCTTTAGATGTTTCAGTTCAGGCACAAGTGTTAAATTTGCTAAATGAATTGAAAAGGGAATTTGGCTTTACGTATATCTTTATTTCTCACGACTTGTCGGTTGTGAAATTTATGAGCGACAGGATGGTGGTAATGCAAAAGGGAAAAATTACAAGTTTCGTAGTTTTCTTGTTGAGGGGTGATAAACACATGCCAATACACAGGCGGCAAAAAATGGGTTTGACGAGCAGGCCTGTTAAAAAATCATTAACAAAAATCCCCGGCCAGTGGCAGGGGATCAAGAAGGTTCATGCATCAAGAGCCTTTATCAGTTACCTGTTTTCACCCGGTTTTGTTCATCGGATGCACCACTCTCTCTCCGGCCTGCATTGGCTTTGAGTTTTCCTTTATTGAATCGCCAGGTAAAACCAAGACTGACCGCGCGGCTGTCGCTCACATCCCTGAATTCTGCATCCACAGTACCATATTTGCTATAGCCCTTGAATACACCTCCCGCAAAAATATCACGGATATTCAGCCGGATGGTCCCTTTATTCTTGAATACCTGTTTACTGATACCGGCATTGATCTGCAGGATGGGTTTAATGAAGATCACCCCCTCCAGTCCCTTGCTCCGGTAAAAACCACTCATTTCTGCTGTCCATCCTTTGCCCCATTTAAATTGTTGCTGCGTCTGCATCAGGAAGGTTGTGACGCCGATCGATATCTGCTCATTGTTCACCAATCCTTTGAAATGATTGTTAACCACATTCAGGTATGCATTGCCATTCCACCACTTGGTGAGCTGGCCATTGGCACTGATGGCAAGACCCAGCTGGTTTTGAGAGGCAATGTTTGCCTTTTTAATGAAGGTCTCATTGGTGGCTTCATGCTGTTCGATCACCTGCTGGATGATATCGGTGGTCCGGCTGTAATTCAGGGTGGTGGTCAGCATTCCTTTATACATATGCGTCAGCTCTATATTATGGCTGAACTGGGGTCTGATATCCGGGTTGCCCTGCTCAAATGTATACCGGTCAAGGAAATGTATAAATGGGTTCAGGTCCTGGTAATTCGGGCGTTCGATCCTTCTTCCATAATTGATGACAAACTGGTTCTTCTCGTTCGCTGAATATTGCAGGTAGGCCGTAGGGAAAAACTGCGTGTAGCTCCTCTTGAATTGAATTCCCGTCGTCAGTTGATCGCCTTGAGCAATGGTGTTTTCCATCCTCAGTCCAAACTGGCCACTCCATTTTTTGCCCAGGGGCCGGCTATAGTTCAGGTAAGCTGCATTGATGTTCTCTTTATATACAAAATGATTGCTGCGGTTGTAATCGTGCACCATCTGGCCATTCTGAATGCTATCATAGTTCGCATTATTATCTGTTTTTACATAGCTGGATTTTACTCCTGCCTCAAATTTTGCATTGTTCTTCAACGGTAGTGTATAATCGATCTTCCCGCTGTATATATTAATATTCTGCGGAAGGTTTCCCATTAAAGTATCCGGAACCCGGGTCAGGTTGCCATTTTTGTCATAATAAGAACTGACAAGAGGTTGAAGGCTGGTTGAACGGTATTGTATATAATCCAGATCAGAGCTTATTTCCTGACCGGTAGAATCAAACACATGGCGAAAATTGAAATTACCGCTGTAGTTCTTCC
>CAYSIU010000322.1:0-487 GCA_964431095.1 uncultured Chitinophaga sp.
CGGCCCCGACGCGCCGCCGGCGCTGATCGAGCAGCTCGCGAACGGCGGGCGGCTCATCATGCCGATCGGCGAGGAAGGCGAGGCGCAGGTCCTCTACCGCTTCACCCGCGAAGGCTACGACGTGCGGCGCGAGCCGCTCCTCTCCCGCGTCTCCTTCGTCCCGCTCGTGGGCCGCTTCGGGTTCCGCCCCGAGGAGCGCCCGATCCAGTGGTAGCGTAGGACTTTCCGGTATTTCGTGGAGGATCTTGCCATGAGACCGAACGCCCTCGTTCTGTCCGTGCTCATCGTGGCGGGCGCAGGGTGCGCCGGCCCGGAGAGGCGCCCGGATCCTGACGGCGCGGGCGCCCGCCGGATCTCCAAGCGCGACGTCGGCGAGGCGATCTTCACGGGCACGCGCTACTACCAGGCGACGGGCGGCTCGCCGGTCGTCCAGGTCGCGCCCGACCTCTTCGGCGGCGAGGTCGCGCGGATCGACGGCGAGGTCCAC
>CAYSIU010000322.1:497-4004 GCA_964431095.1 uncultured Chitinophaga sp.
GGCGATCGACCGCGCTGGCGAGGACGAGGCGATCACCGCCGTCGACGGCGAGAAGCCGGGCGACAAGGCGTCGGTGAAGGGGTGGTTCCGCGGCCCGGACAACGTGCGCTACGAGTTCTCGCTCGACCGCGTCGTGCCGGCGTCGTCGGTCGACCCCGAGCGCACGCACTTCGGCGGCGTCGGGACCGACATCGCGATCGACGGCGACTCGGGCGTGGGGATCGCGGCCGAGCCGAAGAGGAAGGCGGGCGTGGCGATCTGGGGGATCGGCGCGGTCACGCGCGAGGGCCGGCTCCTCGGCGAGTTCCCGTTCCGCGCGACGGTCGCGTCGCGGACGCGCTCCTCGGAGAGCGGGAAGTCCCTCGGCGATCGCGACGCGACGGCGCGCGAGGTCGATCAGATCGACTTGCTGATCCTCACTTCACAGGGCGCGCAGGCGAGCGCGCCGCCGGCACCACAGATCGAGGAGCGGACCGTCCCGGCGGGGCAGCCGAAGGGCGTGGACCTGAGCCAGATTCCGGGGTTCCACATCGTTTGGGGCCACGCGGCAGTGAAGTTCAGGCCATTCTGAACATAGGAGAAAAAAAAAACAGCGACAAAAGGTTTCAGGAGATTGAAATGACACCGGTGGATAAGGGCAAGCCATTTCATAAAGTATACCTGCAGATAGATAAAAATTCCCGGACCATCTACAGCATGAAGGTATTGGAAAATGCAGGTAACCGTTACACCTATACGATCACCACCATGAAGACAAATGCACCTATGGCCGATAGCCTGTTTGTCTTTGATAAGAAAAAATACCCGGGTGTGGAAGAAGTAGACCTCCGCTAGCCATTCTCTTTTATACTACGGCTTTCCTGATCCTGACCAGTTGCTCCAACAGATCTTCCAGCAGGTCCAGCTTCAGCATATTCGCAGCGTCGCTTTTGGCAACAGACGGTTCGGGATGTGTTTCAATAAACAATCCATCCGCTCCCGCTGCAATTGCGGCTTTTGCAAGCGTGCCGATCAGTTTCGGGTTGCCTCCTGTAACACCCGAAGCCTGGTTGGGTTGCTGCAATGAATGCGTGGCATCCATGATCACCGGGACTCCGTGCGCCTGCATGGCCGGGATGTTCCGGTAGTCCACGACCAGGTCCTGGTAACCAAAAGTGGTTCCCCTTTCCGTCAGCAGTATTTTCGTATTACCGGCTTTGCGGATCTTTTCCACAGCAAATTGCATAGCTTCCCCGCTTATGAACTGACCTTTTTTGACATTAATGATCTTCCCCGTCCGGGCCGCCGCCAGCAATAGGTCGGTTTGCCTGCAAAGAAATGCAGGTATCTGGAGTATATCAACATAAGCGGCAGCTTTAACTGCTTCTTCTGGGGTGTGGATGTCCGTTACAACCGGCAAGGAGAAGCTATGTTTCACTTTCCCCAATATCTCCAATGCAATATCGTCGCCGATTCCTGTAAATGATTCCCCGCTGGTGCGGTTGGCTTTCCGGTAGGAGGATTTGAAAATATAAGGGATACCGAGTTTTTTACAGGTAGCAGACAGCTTTTCAACTACTTCCATCACCAGGGGCTCACTTTCTACCACACAGGGACCTGCCATCAAAAAGAAATTACTTTCATTGTATTCCTGGGTGCTGAAAAGGTCTTTGAGAAAATCGTTCATGAGGCAAATATAGGCCTTCAGGTGCAGTTGGCATTTATCGCCGATGCAAAAAAAGCAATGCATAACGCATTGCTTTTTTGGATGGAGAAGCCGATGGATTTATTTCTTCATTACGGTCTATTGCACATTGAAATTCCCGTCGAAGTAAAATTCCTTACTGTTTTTCGAGGGCGTATTATTAACTTCCGAGATCCGGAAATTGCCAACGTTCAATTGTTTCTGTTTCGGTGTTCCTTTCTGGCTCATGAAATTCAGCGTAAGGGTCAGCCCTGCAAAGTCCCAGTCATCGTGCCAGTGATTATGCTGGATCAGTTTGAGACTGAACATCCCGCCGCTCATGAAAGATTGTAGTGTAATGCCTTCAAAATAAGAGTTGCTTTCGACCAGTCCGAATTTCGCTTGCTGCTCGTCGTAATGACGCTTCAGGTTTACTGTATAAGGATTTCCTTCTTTTTTGAATTCTGAAGAGTTATCATAGTACTGGGCAACCCAATGAATGCTGTTCGGGTTGCCGGCTCCCAGCGTGAGCCAGAATTCCGAATCATTGTTCTTGCTGTCGTTCCCGGATTCAAAGCTGGCCAGGACCGATTGCAGTGTAAACACTTCATCGGCGGGTGTGCAGTTGCGCACGTTGAACTTATCCGTGGCACTTTCCACGCCCAGCAGGTTGCCATTCATATCCACAAAACTGTATTGAATGGGTTTGGCAGAAGTATAATCACATTTAGAAAAGAACTGATCGAGCATATTAAAAAAGTCGTCCCGCGTAGCAGTGAAGGAACCCTGTATATTGGAAGGGAACCCGATCAGGTAGCCATTGATGGTGATCTTGATCGAATTATTCTTGAACAGCGTTTTTAAATCAAAGCTGGCACTTCCGAATCCCACATTGTAATCCAGGCTGACCCCTCCCATATCGCTTTTGTCATTAATCTCAATATCCATATTGGCCAGTACCCGGGCACCATAATTAACATTCTTTATCATCACGAGCGGTGAATTAGACGAGGGGATTTCATTTGTATAGACGGGTGAGGACATTTCAACATTAATGGTATACAGGGTTTTGATAGCGTCAATGGTGTAGTAAATGTGATGTGAACTCTCATCGTGATTAAAATTTGTATTAATGGAAAACCCACCATATGATCCGCCCGCATTGGCCACCAGGTTCAGCATGGTTTGGTTATCCACCATCGTGGTGTTGATCTGGTAATCAGCACCCGCCTGGCCGGGCGAAAAAGATTTAACGATCGAATCCAGACCGAGTCGGATATTCGACAAACCCGGGTCATTGACCGAAGAGTAGATTTTGCCTGTGTTGTATACATCGCAGGATAATTTCAGCGGGTTGCGGTTCTTATTGTATTGTTCATTGAAATTACCCCCAGAATAATCATCAAAACTGTATACCATGCCCGGCACCAGGTAAGAGGCCTGCCAGCCCGGGAGTGCATTCATAAAACTGGTACTGCGGGCATTTACATTGATCGTACTGGTGCTGCATTTCCAGCTTGGGTTACTGTTATCGCTGGTCTTGTTGTTTTGCTTGGCGTCGATCTGGGGTTTGGCGTCCCAGCTCCCGACATCAGAAGTGAGCATGAATTTTGTGAGGTGACCGTCACTGCCTTTCTTGGTGACCGAATAATTACCGTTTATTATCGGGGCCGTCATTTCCGGATTTTCCCCGGGTTGTACTTTATTCCCCTGCGTATTGCGAATATTATTCAGCGGCCGGTTTATGATCTGGTTGCTGCTTACCTGCCGGTTACTCATTTTGGTCTGGTTCACCGAATTGGATTGATTTGTAACATTAACCATGTTATTATTCACCGTTACGT
>CAYSIU010000323.1:0-3964 GCA_964431095.1 uncultured Chitinophaga sp.
GGTAATAGGCCAATGCGGGACCGCCAATTCCAATGCGGCAACGCTAACAGTAAATACACCACCCTCTATCACCGTCCATCCCCAGGATGTAACCATCTGTGCGGGCAATAATGCAACATTCAGTGTGACAGCCGGCGGGACCAACCTGACCTATCAATGGCGACTCAGTACGGATGGAGGAGTCACTTACAATGATATCGCGGGAGCCACTTCATCTTCCTACACTGCTACTTCGGTAACAGCCGGCATGAATGGCTATCGTTACCGTTGTGTAGTAAGCGGCACTTGTACCCCATCTGCCACATCCAACGCTGCCACATTAAACGTGGTTACGCAGACTACGATTACCAGTCATCCCAGCCCGCAGACCATCTGTGCAGGAGCCAATGCCAGCTTTAGTGTATCAGGCAGTGGCTCAGGGATTATTTATCAATGGCAGGTGAGCACGGATGGCGGGCTCAATTACAACAACGTTCTCAATGGCGGTGTTTATACGGGTGCTACCAGTGCAACTTTGAATATCACAGGAGCCCCTGCAGCCATGAATGGCTACAAGTACCGGGCAATTCTTTCAAATCCCACATGTATTACCCCGGCCACTTCGAACCCGGCCACACTTACGGTGAATACGGCACCGACCATCACAGTATCTCCGCAGGATGCTACGATCTGCGTAAACAGCGATAATACTTTCACGGCATCAGCGACGGGTACCGGCGCCACCTACCAGTGGCAGTTAAGTACCAATGGCGGTGCCAGTTACAGCAATATCGGTGGTGCTACGGCTTCCAGCTACACGGTAACATCAGTGACAGCCGGTATGAATGGTTATAAATACCAGGTAGTGGTGAGCGGAACCTGCCCACCACAGCCACATCGGCTGCAGCCACATTGAACGTGGTGAGCCCGGCTGCGATCACGGCACAGCCTGTAAACAAAGCCCTTTGTGCAGGAGATAATACCAGCTTTACAGCAAGCGCCAGCGGGACTACAGTTCATAAATGGCAGGTCAAACCGGGAAACGGGTTTGTGAATTTCAGTAATGGAGGAGTTTACTCGGGTGCTACGACTGCCACTTTAACCATCACGGGTGCTACAGCCGGCATGAATGGCTATCAATACCGGTTACTGGTTTCCAATGCGACCTGCACGGTACCGACGATTTCCAATAATGCGTTATTGACCGTTCATGCACTACCGACAGTGGGGTTGTCAGCTGCGCCGTTGCAGAGTCTGTTACCGGGCAAGACGACCACACTGACAGCGACCCCGAGTGCGAACACAGCGGGGAGCAGTTCGGTTGCGACATCATGGCTCTTCAACGGGACAGTATTCAGCAACACGGGCAACAGCTACGTGGTGGATGTGGAACATGTGGGTGCCTACCAGGTGAAGATCCGGGAAACCTGGACGGATGGAAGTGTTTGTAACAACCAGTCGCCGGTAGTGAACATTGACGCATCAGTGAGTGATAAGTTGTTTATCTTCCCAAGCCCCAATGACGGAAGGTTCACAGTGGCTTACTATAATAATGGCGGGGCCAGTACGCAGCGAAGGATTGTGATCGTGGATTCGAAAGGAGCAAGAGTATTTGACCGGCAGTTCCCGGTCACTGGCTCGTATACCTTGTTGCATATCGACCTGCGGGCTGCAAATACCGGTATCTATTATGTGATAGTAGGAGATGCCAGGGGTAATAAGCTGGCTACCGGGAAAGTACATGTGCATTAATGGACCAACTAATTGCTTATAAAAAGGTCCCGCTTCATAAAAGAGCGGGACTTTTATTTGCGAAGGATTTTTATTTCCACCCTCCTGTTTTGTATCATTTCTTCTTCACTTGTTTCGGGATAAGGATAAATAGGAGAGGAATGCCCGAAACCTTTATATGAAACCCTGTCTGCTGCAATGCCATTGGCCAGAAGATAATCTCTTACTGCTTTGGCCCTTGCTTCAGAAAGATTTTTGATCCCGGTTTCAAAATCAATCCCGTCGCCGGGACCGGCTTCGCAGCAAACATGCCCTTCCACCCGGATCACCAGGTTGGGGTAGGTTTTCATGGCATCGAGGAGTTCCTGCAGCCGGGCTGCTGATTCGGAAAGGAACTGGTGCGAGCCACCAAAGAAGTTGATATTTCGCAGAACGATATTCGTGCCTACCGTGGTGTTCGTGTCGGCGATCTGTTTTTGCAGGGAAACTTTTTCTTTTTTACCGGGTTCTTTTTTCTCAGGTGGAGCAGGCTCTTCAGGTTTTATCACTACAATATCAACTCTGCGGTTTAACTGCCGCTCCGCTTCCGTCCTGTTTTCGTTGATCGGCGAATGTTTACCAAAACCCAGCGCAGAAAGTATGAATTCAATATTCGCACCCTGCTTCAGCAAGTAATCTTTTACAGCAGCCACACGCTTATCGGAAAGTGCATCGTTGTATTTGTCGGACCCCCGGTTATCACAATAGCCTTTGAGTTCGAATTGCAACGACCGGATTTTGCCGGGATGACTGTTCAGGAAACTGTCGAGCTGCAGCAGGGCTCCCTGGCCGAGATGGTATTTGTCGAATCCAAAATAGACGGAAAAGGTTTCTTTTGTCTGGGAGAGACAGGACAACGGTAATAAAATTACCATCATGCCCCTGAGCAGGTTAAACATGGTGAAGTGGTTTGGATGGCCCGAATTCGGAATTTACTCTCATAGAAACGAAATGCGGGTCAATTTCTTGTATGGGTCTTCTTGCGCCCGCTGTTTTAACGTACCTTTGCCGATTCAAATTTTTCAGTAGCATGATCAGTGTAAAAGACCTGAAGCTGGCCTATGGCAAGCGGGTACTGTTCGAGGAAGTGAACCTGAGTTTCACCAGGGGCAACTGCTATGGGGTCATTGGCGCCAATGGGGCCGGTAAAAGCACTTTTTTGAAGATCCTCAGCGGTGAAATTGAATCAAATAAGGGTAGGGTAGAGATCACCCCCGGCGAACGCATGGCGGTGCTGAAGCAAAATCATTTTGAATTCGACGAAGAAACCGTTTTGCATACTGTGATGATGGGCTATAACCGACTTTGGAAGCTGATCAAAGAAAGGGAAAGTATTTATGCTTTACCCGATTTCACGGAAGAAGATGGCATCAGGGCCGGGGAACTGGAAGCAGAATTCGGAGAGATGGGTGGATATACGGCCGAAAGTGATGCCGCCACTTTACTCGGTGAATTGGGGGTGAAAGAAGAGTTTCATTCATCACTCATGAAAGACATTCCCTCCAACATCAAAGTAAGAGTATTGCTGGCACAGGCACTGTTTGGCAACCCCGATATCCTGTTGCTGGATGAACCTACGAATGGACTGGATATCGAAACGATCGGCTGGCTGGAGAATTTTCTCGCCGATTACCCGAATATTGTGCTGGTGGTGAGCCACGACCGTCACTTCCTGGATGCAGTTTGCACGCATGTGGTGGATGTGGACCGGCAGAAAATAAAGATATTTACCGGTAATTATACATTCTGGTACGGATCCTCGCAACTGATGGCGCAGCAACTCAGCGACCGGAACAAAAAAACCGAAGAGAAGCGCCAGGCCTTACTGGATTTTATTGCGCGGTTCAGCGCAAATGCATCAAAGAGCCGGCAGGCTACCGCCCGGAAAAAAGCATTGGAAAAACTCACCATTGAAGAGATAGAACCCAGCTACCGCAAATATCCCGGTATCATTTTCCAGCCTCTCCGCGAAGTGGGCAACCGGGTATTGAACGTAGAAAAACTGAAAAAATCGGTAGAAGGCAGGCTGTTGTTCAATAATGTAAGCTTTTCAGTGAATAAAGGCGATAAGATCGCGATCATCAGCCGCGACCCGCTGGCGGTGACCAGTTTCTTTAATATCATCACTGCCGGAACGATGGCCGACAGTGGTTCCTACGAATGGGGTAGTACGGTAACCCCCGCTTATCTCCCGCAGGATAACGATGAATTCTTT
>CAYSIU010000324.1:0-3949 GCA_964431095.1 uncultured Chitinophaga sp.
ACAATTGTTGAAAACAGAGGCTTGCATCAGGATGGTCTTGCGGTCGGTTTCAGCATTGAGGTCGCTGTCATCGAGCGAGGCATTCAATGGGGCATTCCTCATATCTTTTATATAAGTCGTCGGATGCAGAAAGAACACATCGGCCAGGGTATCTCTTTTTTCATTGGTAAGGAATGGCGGGATAGAATCACTCATATCCTTTTTCCACGGGTGGGCTGCCCAATACCGGATATCCGAATAATCAGGGGGCTTCGTATCCTGTACCTGGTTTCCCTGCTTCTGTTCAAAGCGCTGGCGAAGCCGCTCGCGGATGACCTGTGCAGGAAGTGATGAGGAGAAATACAAAAGAACGATCAGCAACACCCATTGGCGCATACAGGAAATTTTGGTTTCAGACTTCATTTTCGGGACAAAGATTAAATCAGCCCCCGGTTTATTCATGAAAGGGCTTGTTTTAAGATCTTATTTGGTAAAATCAGGTGGCTCATTCAATACGGCATCCAGGGCAGATTGATCGCAACTGCTCTTGTTAAGTATATCATGTCGATGATTTTACTGTTATGAAAATAAAGATTGCCGGTGAATCCCTCTTTTTTATTTTCTTCCCAATTTAGTAGCTTGGATCAATGTTATAACCGTATGCTGCAAAAGTTTTTTTTGATTTCATTGCTGGCTGTTCCGGGTTTTACTTCGATGTCACAACCCCGAACCGGGATTGACTCCTTCCGGGTAAATGGGGATGTAAGGATTACGATAGATCAACCCGCCCGGTTGGCGGTCGGAAAAAAAACGATCATTGTTTTTTATGCAGTACCGAACGGGAACAGTACGGAGCAAACCATGGGAAAAAAAATGAAACCCGGTGATGACTGGCATTTTGATATCCAGCATATCCGTGCACAGACCCGTTTTATCCGGCGGCAATGGCCCGGGAGAAATTTCGTCGTGATCTACCTAGAGAATGATTACAAAAGCTGGCCCTTCTGGAAACAAAAGCATCCTGATTTCAAAACACGGATCCCGCAAATGGTTGATTCACTCGCAGGACTGATCCCGGCAAAATATAAGAGCATTTACCTGAATGGGCACAGCGGCGGGGGCAGTTTTATTTTCGGTTACCTGGCAGGATTGGATCGGATACCTGCCAACATAAAAAGGATCAGTTTTCTGGACAGCGACTATGGTTATGACAGCAGCTATTATCCTAAGATCAAAAACTGGCTGAAGACTGTAAAAGGCGCCGCATTGAATGTTTTCGCCTATAATGACAGTATTGCCTTGTATAACGGCAAGCCGCTTGTTTCCGCTACCGGCGGTACCTGGTACAGGAGTCATTTATTGCTGTCACATCTGCGGGACGACTTTGTCTTTGAGCAATCATCTACGGATAGTCTTATTATCTATAAAACGACAAATGCAAGACTGCAATTCTTCTTTAAAATAAATACGGACCGGGGCATTTACCACACCCAGCAGGTGGAACTGAATGGCTTTATCCATTCCATATTCTGCGGTACTAAAAAAGATTCCCGGCAGTACAGATATTATGCCGGCAGGGCGTACAATGATCTGATCGAATAAGATTCACAATTCGTAATCAACACCGGTGGCAAAAGAATAAGTCGTTTGGGGAGCGGTACCAGCAGGGAAGCGATCATACAGGTAGTTCCATTTTACCGACATGCTGAAATGCGGGGTGGCCTTTACCCTGAAAACGACCTGGTTCAGTACCCGGTAATCACTGAATTTTTTTACTAATGGTTGGAAATAAGTGGTACTGATCAATTCGATATTATCCCGGGGTTGCCAGGTAAAGGAGACATAACTGCTGTTACGAAGATCATTATGATAAACGGCAGGGGTAGTCCTTTCTTTTTCCCGTTCATACATGAAAAGACAGGCGGTATAAAGATGAAATGCTTTTCTTTTGATAAGTTTAAAACGCGGGCCGGTGCCGAAAAGGAGTCTTAGGTCAATCTGCGTAATCAGGTTATTCTGGTATTGCCCGAATACTTCCCATCGCAGCCAGTCATTTATCTTCCGGTTGTAACGCAGGTGGGTGAGCACATTTGAAATAATTTTTGTGTTGCCTGATTTTAATAAATCATAATTCGCGAGGAAGAGCCAGAGGCCCTGGTCATTGGTGGTTTTATATTGTAAATGTGCCTCCAGGTCGCAGCCGACTGTTTTCCTGGTATTTTGGGTAAGACTGGCAGCGGCACCGAATTTGCCCATCCAGCCTACGGTGTCCGATTGCATCCGGGCGCTTTCAATGTTCACGATTTGCGCAGCATCATCAAAAGGTAAACATAGTAACGCCAGGAAGAAAAGGTATAAAGAAAGAATTCTCATGGTGAGGAATGCAACCCAACTTTACCAATGAAGTTCCTGGAAAAGTACCGGGAATTGTTTTTTGACCTTCGCTTTTTGTGTGCTGTTGAGCTTGTCCCAGGGTTTCTTATATTTTTGAATGCATAGCTCCCTGAGCGCTTTGTCCTGTCCTTCTTTGATGGCATCAAGGGAGGAGCCTTTTACGCCCATCAGCACTTCACCCGCAAATTTGACCTTTATCAGATCATACATTTTACCGGTGCCGAGATAGCTTTTCCATAATCTTTCCTTCACTTCTTTCGCCAGGTCGTCTATATAAACAGTATCCTTGCCAATGGACACATTACCATCCGGGTGAACGGTGATCGTTAATATTTTCGGTGGCGAGGGGATGAATGAATTGGCAGTTGCAGACGACGGGCGGCTGCAGGCAGTCATGATAAAAAGGGATAAGATCCGGATCATAACTTGTGGTTTAAAAATCTTGAAAAATTAATTTATACATATCCATTCAGTGTTAATTAAAAAGCATCCGCCGGGCGCAGATGCTTTCCAGGAGGTTTTGGTTCCGGGTTATTTCATCAGGTCCTTGGTAGCTTCCACGATGGGATGCCGGTCGAGATACATCGCCACAAAATCAATTTTACCGGCATCGTTGAAATGATTCGCGCTGTGCTGCCAGAACATTAGTTTTTTCCCGTTCTTATACGTCACATTGGTCATGGTCCAGTATAAAACCCATTTCCCCGTTTGGACCAATTCAGGACGCTGGCTTTCATTGATCTGAATAGGGAGTACCACATCATTGAAAAAATGGATGGAATCGATCAGTTTCCAGCGGCCGGCGTAATAATCTTTTACTGCCTGCTTGCCTTTCAGGCTGTCACCCGAAGACCAGTTATAACGGATACTGTCATCAAAGTCTGCCGTCATGCCATCCAGATCGCCTTTGGCAAAAGATGCGAATATATGTCGCACCGGGTCCGCTGCCGACATATCCAATATTTCCGTGGCCGGTTTTTTATCACCGTTGGAAACCATGGTCGTTTTTGTATCATCGCTCTTCTTATCTTCTTTTTTGTTATTGCAGGCAACAAAGAGCAGGCTACCTGCTGCAAGAATGAGAATTTTTTTCATGTTCGTTTTTTTGCTGTTTAAAAAATGAGCGGGACGATTTATCGGGTTGTTTTGAAGGGGCGGAGCGAAAATGAAGCTAAGGAATCCGGGGGAACCGGGCAAATTTATCAGGTGATGAGAAAATGAATGATCCAATTTCGGTTGCCCCACACCACCGGAAGAAGCTGGATGAATGAAGCGGTCCGGAATATAAATATGCCCTCCGATCTTCGTTGCTCAGTAAAAAGTTTAATTTTTCAGATGCCCGTTCTATGATTTTGCCTGCCTACCCCGCATGCATTGAAAAATAAGACTACCTTTAGAAAAACTCATAACCATGAATATTAAATATTTTATTCCGGCAGCATGTATTATTTTTTTTGCGGCCTGTAATAATTCTTCAGAGAAGAAAGAGAAGAAGGAAGATACGGCTATGAATAAAATGGGCAGTAACAGCATGCACAATATGGGAACCACGAACGGAAACATTCCCCCCCCTCCC
>CAYSIU010000325.1:0-3946 GCA_964431095.1 uncultured Chitinophaga sp.
TTTCTTTCCGCCGGCATCATGACTAATCACGATCGTATTACCTGACCACCAGTCCCAGCCAATATAGATCACTTTGCCGGGGGCTGCCGCACAAACTTCAAATGTTTTTTTATCATTACGCTGGTAATCGATGGCATGATGCCAGGAACCCGGGCTGTACAGCCAGGCATTATGCCAGAGTTCATTCGACGGGATCTTAAATGGTAAAGTGAATATTTGATCTTTCGCATCGAACAACACAGAGTTTCGGGCATAATAGTCATTTCCCAGCTTCAGGTTCGGCCAACGATAATACACAACATCGTTTGCACCCGGAGCGGGACAGGTACCGGGAAGACCTTCACAATGCTGCGGACCAGCCAGGATGCCATAATCATATCCATCTCTTCCGGGTGTGGCAGGATTATCAGGCATCAACACATGATTTAAACAATTTGCATCGCAGCTGGTTTCATAGGTCTCAAGGTCAATGAGCCGAAGGTTGGATGCAGCGTTCTCGGCCCACTTGGAAGTTAAACTTTCCCAGTCCACGCCACCCCAGAGATAATAGCCATCTGTACCGCTCCGCCAAACCACCAAGTAAATTCTTTTCCCATTTTCCATGAACGATTCTATCTCGATCAATCGCAGGTTGGCGGCTGCCTGGGTTTTCCAATACGATACGAACTCTCCCCAATCTTTCCCGTAGGGCGAAAGCACATAAGCATCCGATCCTGCACGGAATACGCCAAGGAAACAGCGTTTGCCTGCACTCATATAAGATTCAATATTGATCAGGCGAAGACCTTTCTTGCTGTATTGATCCCAAAATTGGTTGAATCCGGCCCAATCGAGGTTCAAAGGTGTAAGAGCATAAGCATCATTGCCGGCGCGGAAGACACCGAGAAAATACAGTTGCCCATTTTCCGTATACGTTTCCACGTTGATCAGGCGAAGGCCTTTTTTGCTGTAGTCATCCCAGAACTTGTTAAAGGCAGTCCAGTCAAGACCCAGTGGGGTAAGCGCATAAGCATCGCTGCCGGAACTCCAGATCCCCGCAAATACACGATTACCTCCCGATAGATAGGTTTTGATATTAATGAGTCGCAGGTTTTGCTTAGCCAGGTCGGACCATTTTTTGTTAAAGTCCTGCCAGTTGGCGCCTGCCCAGAGGTAATAGCCGTCCGAGCCGGAGCGCCATACGCCGGTAAAGAATTCTTGTGATTGAATGGTGGTGATACAGGTGCTGAAGAATACAATGCTTAGCACGAAGGATTTAAGTTTCATGGTCTAAGGTTTTGGTGTTTACAATAACAAACGAAAACGGAATTTTTACAGAGGGTCAATAGGAAACAGCAAAATACAAATCTGAGTTTTTTAAAAGGTAAAAGAACAATACTTATAAATTTACTATTTATATTTTTAAATCCCTGGGAAAGCAATAAAGATGAAACTGTTTAATTACTACTGGATCTTTTTCAGAACCCGATTTTTTATTTCTTGCGGCTCCAGACAATGAGATCCGTCTGAGGGATCTTTTCTACGCCCAATTGCCGCAGCATATTTACCAATTGACCACGATGGTAAGTGCCGTGATTGAAAACATGCAGTATCACCTGGTAAACAGGCTGCTTAAATAATTCTTTCTTGGTGGTGTAATATTGAAAAACATGCTCCAACGCCAGGTCACTGGCATTGTTCACCCAATCCTGCCATTGCTGGTTTTGCTGCAACAGTCCGTTGTTCACGTCCTGCATGGTGCCCTTGAAATTCTCCGAAGGGAAGATAACCCGTTCCTGCATCTTCATCCGCTGCCACCAAACGCTTTCCGCATCCCACATATGCAGCACGGTGGCATACAAACTTTTAAAACTCGAAGGCAGTTCCTGCCGCTGTTTTTCTTCCGGCAGGGTATTGATCAGCTCCAGCAATTTTTGATTGGCCCAAACATTATAACCGGCTAAAAGCCTCAACAAATCCTTCATAGTATGATACCGCGAATGCGGAGGTTGGGTGGATTTAGTGAATGAAGTTGAAATCATCTACATTTGATTCCGGGAACTATTATAATCAAATTTCCTCCATTCAATTTTCAGTATGGATAAAAGTTTTCCCCGTCCGGCTGGTTCTTCTGGGGACATCTCCGATAAGAAATCACCGGGGCAGACAGTTTCAGGATGGAGTTCTCTCGCCATTCATGGCGGACACCGGCCCGACCCCCTCTATGCACACCAGGTGCCCATCTATGCAAGCAGTACCTATGTATATGATGATGCCGAGCAGGGCATGCGCCGTTTCAGCGGGCAGGAAGAAGGTTTTATTTATAGCCGCTGGGGAAACCCGACCATACGCGAAGCCGAAGAGAAAATTGCTGCATTGGAAACATTTGGTCTCGGTACCGAGGTAACCGGTATCCTCCATGCATCGGGCATGGCAGCTATTTCCACGCTGATGCTGATCAACCTGAAGCCCGGTGACAAGATCCTGACGCATTTTTCATTGTATGGCGGCACCAATGAACTCGTCAGCCAGGTATTGCCGGGAATGCAGATCAGCCCTGTTATTGTAGACCTGAGGGACCTTAATAAAGCGGAGGAAGCGCTGAAAATGAATACCGGCATTAAGATGATGTATATCGAAACCCCCGCCAACCCTACGATCCAGTGTGTGGATATTGATCAGTTGTGTAAACTGGCGAAACAACACCATCTTATCGTTGCCTGTGATAATACATTTGCTACTCCTTTTTTACAACAGCCTTTCCGGTACGGGGTGGATTTTGTAGTTCATTCCACCACCAAGTTCCTGAACGGGCATGGGACCGCCATCGGGGGTACATGGCTGGGCAAAGATTTTCCGTTCATTAAAACAAAAGCCACTAAAGTGCATCGCCTGCTGGGCGGAAACTCCAATCCTTTTGATGCTTTTCTCCTGATACAGGGAATAAAGACCCTTGAAGTGAGAATGGAGCGACATTGTTCCAATGCCATGGAAGTCGCCCGCTTTTTAGAAGGACATAAGGCTGTTGCGAAGGTAAATTATACGGGTCTCCCTTCCCATCCGGATCATGCTACCGCTATGAAACAGATGCGGCATCCCGGTGCCATGCTCAGCTTCGAACTCAAAGGAGGCTTACAGGCGGGCATTGATTGCATGAACAAACTGAAAATGTGCGTAAGAACCGTATCCCTGGGAACCTGCGATACCCTGCTCTCCCACCCCGCTTCAATGACGCATTATGCTGTGCCAAAAGAAGAAAAAGAAAGATATGGTATCACGGATGGGTTGATAAGAATGAATGTGGGAATTGAGAATTTACAGGATATCATTGCCGATCTTGACCAGGCATTGGGCTGATGGCTAATTAACCACTGTAGTTTATGAAAAAAATCTCTCTCTTATTTGTTTTCTTTCTTTCATTGACTTCCTGCAAGTTCCATCACCGCGAATACGACAAGATCATCCACAATGGGATGATCTACGACGGCAACGGTGGTGAACCGTATAAGGCCGATATCGGCATAAAAGGAGATACCATCGCTTTCATCGGCGATCTTTCGGGGGTATCCGCACGGATCAGTGTGGATGCAAAAGGAATGGCCGTAGCCCCGGGCTTTATCAATATGCTCAGCTGGGCCAATGAATCATTGATCGAAGACGGAAAATCAAAGGGCGATATCCGGCAAGGAGTAACACTGGAAGTAATGGGCGAAGGAGAAAGCATGGGTCCCTTGAATGCCAAAATGAAAGAGAGGATGCAAAACGATCAACCCCGGATCAAGTACAAAGTAGAATGGAATACGCTGGGCGAATATTTGAACTACCTCCAGAAAAAAGGGATCAGTTGCAATGTAGCTTCTTTCGTGGGCGCCACTACCATCCGGGAAATGGTGATCGGTGAAGACAACCGTAATCCTTTTTTGGCAAAACTCAGAGGGATGAAGTGAATGGGTAAAAAAGGCAGAAA
>CAYSIU010000326.1:0-3944 GCA_964431095.1 uncultured Chitinophaga sp.
CATATTGAAACCTGCCCGGTATATAAAAAAGTATTAAAGAAAAAGCCCATGTGGGCTGCCGATCGGAAATGATCAGGTATTGGGGATTTGGAGTCTGGTAACCACTCGTATTCCCCCATCAGTTAGGATTGACTTCCGGGAGCCGGTAATGCTGGCCGTCCAGAACAAACAATTCATCGATTTCGAATGTCCAGTATTTAAAAAGAGGAGATTTCCTGAGTACCTTTTCCACTTCTTTTTTGTTTTCCGCATCCAGGGTGATCCATGCCCTTTGCGTTTCGATACTTACCGCGTAATGATCTATAACGCTTTTGTTGATCAGGTAATTGACATAAGTGCGGTGCCGTGGAACAAGGCTCATGAATTCATCGCTCATTTCAAACCGTATCGTTACGTGGAATTTCGGCATATTTGTATAAGGACAGCTAAATTCCCGGAAAGTTGCATGCACCGGTTAAGAATATGCACTACTTCTTAATTTTGGTCCCCGTGGACGTTATCTCTCCCGATAGCTAGCGGGAGGTTCGAACCTGGTACGTCCCACCTTACTTCAGGAACGTTAGCTCAGTTGGTTCAGAGCGCTGCTTTGACAGAGCAGAGGTCACTGGTTCGAGCCCAGTACGTTCCACTTTGCCCTCCGAAGCTTTTACTTCAAAGGCTTTTTTTTAGTAATATCCTCTGTAAGAAACTTTCTCAATAACCGACCATTAGGAGAAGTGAATGCATTGTGGGAGGTCAATGGTAGTCGCGATAACAGGACCGATGGACTGAATATACCGTGAATTGGGTATGTAAAATGTATTTGACCTGCTTATATTTACGCAGCATTAAAACCCGGTGAAACAAAAATGACCCGGTAAAGAATGCATTCAGGCACGAACCCCATTACTTAACCACAAACAAAAAAATTATGAAAAGAATGAGTTTTCTCCTTGCTTTTTCCCTGTTCCTGGCCGGTTCAGTGGCTTTTGGACAGTCGGAAAAAACGATCTCCGCCATGAAAGCGGGTGCTGTATTGACAAATGACGACATTGGTTTTTTAACCATGGTATCCAATACCTCCATTGACCCCAGCCGGGGAGCCCCGGTTCGGCAAGCCACTATTAACAAAGTGACTTATAAACCCGGTCAAACACTTACAGCTGCCAACGCTAAATCGATCAATGCGGCTATTAAAGCCTTCCAGAAGACCTACAAAGCCCCTGCTGCAACGCGAGGAGCCGGCTGGTGCTATTACTGGTATTACTATTGCGATATCTATGGATACTGCTACTGGTACAAATACTGGTATTACTGTTAAAAGGTTATTTGGTTTACCCGGCGTTTGATCTTTTTTTAAAACCGTGTTTACACGGTTTTTTAATTTGTACAACCTCTATTTTGTAATCGAAAAACAGCCACCTCACTCGCAACCGGGATTACTGAAGAATCATGCCAACTCAATCTTTCAGGCAAGGTTTGTAAGTGAAAATCGCAGAATAACGGATAGCGCTCCGTCGAAATAGTTGTTGCCATGCAGGACTCTACGAAGTGTTCCGGACAGGGAATTGAAAAGCTGAATTTTGCCCCGATTATGAATGCTATCCGGGTTTCTTTCTTTATTTGTTTTCAACGATGGTAAAGTTCATGCTAAAGATCGTCCCGTCCTGGGCCGTATTGATTTTTCCTTCTGCACCCCGTTTACCCATTGCATTCACCTGTGAGTCTTCGAAGATTTTTGCCAGGTTGTTCAATACCCCGCGACTGCGACTTGCCTTGTCATCATTTCCGGTGAGGATATCTTCCAGGTCAAGTGGGTCGGAGGAAAGAAAGACTTTAAAAGTTTCCTGGCCATAAGGCGGCGAAATTTTTATCGAAAGATTCTTGAAGAACAGTGAATCATACCGGTTTACCACACAATCTTCCCAACGGATCGGGGCGGGATTGTTGTTCACATCGGACAGATTTTTATTAGGGATCACGGGATTGATCTTGCCGTCCGGCTGTATATCGACGATATTGATATAAAATCGCTTATTTCCCGTGTTGGTTATTTTCAGGAACACTTCATCACCTTCCTGCAGTTCAAGACGTCCGAATTTCATCCGGGTAGCCATCTTTGTTTTGTCCACACTTCCTTTTTCATCCAGGAAGACCAGCTCCACTTTTGCCGAAAGCCCTGTTTCCGCGAATTTCAGGTTTTGCAGGTACCGGAAACGGTCATATTTCTTTAACGCCTCTTTCAGTGCAGCCTGGTTGCTGATATCCAGGTCGTCGCTAAACACTGTGCCACTATTGGCATAGCGAAGAGCCCAGCCGGTCCCCGACTCGGACTTGCCTACAAATAGTTCACATTTCGGGTTGAATTCCACCAGTTGAAAATCTTTCAGGGATTCACGAATTCCATTCGCACTGTTTGACGGCAATGAATCCAGGCCCAGTTTTATCTTATTGGTTCCATAAGCCATTTCAGTCACGAATGCCCAGGGCAGCTTTTTGAGCAGTTGAGCATCCTCTTTTTCCAATTTTACTGCTGCCGTAAAATTCCCTGCTGCCGTTACAGTTCCTTTCCGCAACGATTCTTTGTTATTGGGATCCGTCGTTCCGGAAGGGAAGAAACTAATGACTGACCCCACGGTTACACCGGAAACCGTGCCTGCATTCAGGATAATCACTTTGCTGTTGCTTTGAGCCACATTGACGGTAAAATAGGGCAGTTGCCGCAGGTATCTTCCGCCAAAAAGTTCCCGGTCGATGCCATCTCCTTCCAGCACAGGTCTCTGTTTGGGTGCTTTTTCCCGCATCACATCTTCGATCCTCGAAAACAAAGCCCGGTAGGAGATCGTTCCATCCAGCGAAGTGATCGCTTTGCTGAAAGCATAGGAGAGCGAACCCACCAGGTTGTTGGAATCATCAAAACATTCATAGTTCAGTTCCTGTGCCTGTGCCCCTGAAATCACCACATACGTGGCTGCATCTTTGCTGAGTTTTGTGTTATTACTCTCCATAAATACCCCGGCAGTATCCTTCAGGCCGATCTTCTTCTGGTCGAAATTATTGCTAACCATCGGGCTGTTATTGCCCAGGGCGGGGGTCACCGCACCCCGGGTGCCGCTTCCCGAATGACAGGCGTCAAGGTCCACCAGCACATCCCCGTTTTTCCCGAGTTTATTGCGGAGCAAGGTGATCTTTTCACCGAATGTGTCATCCCGGAGATAACCTTCTGAAAGCTTATTAAAAACGCTTCTATCGGGGGAATAAACGGCCCCGTATGGGACAATGCATTCATCTAAACCATCCACCTCCTCATTTACATTGTCATCTTCGATCTGTTCGCCATGAGAGGAAACATGGATCACCACGGCGTCACCCGGCTTTGAAACCTGTATGAGGCTGTCAAGTGCACGAATGATCCCTGCTTTGGTAGCTTGTTCATCTGTAATCACGGCGATATTGGCAGCTGGAAAACCCTGTTTTAACAAGGCATTGCGGATCAGGTCCACGTCATGCAGAGAATTGATCTGTCTCCACCCGTTTTTTTCGGGGTCGGGGTAGTTCCCGATGGCTATGATCAGCGCTCTTTTGGTCTGTGCATGACTGAATAGCGAAAACATGACCAGAAAAAAAGCAGCGAGAAAATACTTTTTCATTACATTATATTGAGGTGGCTAACTATTTAAAAACAGCTATAAATATACAAAGCCAGGACTTCTGAAATATACCCAATGGCGGGTATAAAATCGAACCGGCGACCCTTTTTTCGAAAACCCATCAGGTACCCAGAGACGCAGTTTTTTGCATCCTGGTTGCACCCTGCAACCAGTCTCTTATCTTTTCATTCCACAATACTTTTCTTCCTTCCTGATCGGCCGACACCCATCCACATCATTTTCCCATTCTGTTTTACCTACTTATTTCTTTTTTTTTTTATCTCTTGATTGAACTTTAGTAGCTGCCTACCGACG
>CAYSIU010000327.1:0-3943 GCA_964431095.1 uncultured Chitinophaga sp.
AATCGTTTTTTTGAACCAAGACCGTAACGAGGTTCATTTTCCTGCTTTCGCCTTCCAGGTTCACCTTGAATTGTATTTTACCGCTGTCAATATTCACTTCATTTATTTTGAGCCGGATCGCTGCATTTTCTTTTAATGCTTTTTTTATTGCTGCTTCGGCATCACCCCGGTTGCTGCCCACCGATTCGTATTCGCCATTCACAACCAACTGTGGGGTGTAAACACTTTCCAGCCTGAACTGTTCGCCGTAAGCCCGCTGCCGGTCTGAAAATTCGCTCCGGCTGAAAGGATCCACCCAGCCCAGGCGGTTCCAGTAATCCACATGAAATGATAAAGGAATGATATTGGATCCGAGTTTTGTCAACTCAGGTAAAAGCTTATCAGCGGGCGGGCCACTGGAGCAGCCCTCTGAAGTAAAAAGTTCCAGCACCACCACAGGCGAATACGCCCCATTTAATGGTTTCATAGTCGCAGGTAAGGGCCCGTCCGTGGACTTTTCTTTAAGATTAAAAGCCCAACAAAAGATGGATATGACGGTGAGAAGAAGTAATGCTTTTTTCATAACACTAAACTACGAAGCTACCGTAAATTCCCATTGTCATTTACAAGACAAACATGACCCTTCAATTACGATTTAACAACAAAATAAAAACCCCGGTATTAACCGGGGTTCAGCATCATAGAAATTGAATCATTATCTTAATATCAACACTGGTCTAAGGATATAATCCCCCGCTCCATTTTGCGAAATGGATAAGGAAGCATTAAAATCAATAAGCAGGGAATCCAGTGTTGCATTTAACTGTCGGTTCACTTTGATCTTCAAACCGGATTCAGCACCACTGGGAATCGTGAGGGGATGAGATACTCCATTTACGACGATTGTATTATTCGTCCCCAACACAAACCGGATCTCATTTAAAACATTGGTAGGAACCGTTCCTACGGCGAGCAGTGTATCCACTCCGTTCTGTAAACCCAAAAGATTATATACACCCGCATGCGTGTTAAGATTTACCCAACCCATCGTATCATTGTTAAAATTTACCCTTACCTGTTGGATATCTACATTCACTGAATCAGCCGCCACCGGTTTGTCCGTCATGTTTACCCGGAGAGTCGTGCTACCGGTTTTATCCTTCGAACAGCTCAAATAAAAAACTGATAATGAAACTGTTACAAAGAGAAAAGCAAAAATACCCTTTTTCATATAATACGTTTTACCCTACCTGTTGGGAAAATCATGCCAAAAGGAGGTTTTGAAATTCACGGGTTTTTCATTTTTTCCCCAGCTATTAAAAACCCTACTTAGTAATACTGATGAGGAAGACTGCCGGAACGGGTCTTTGCCCGCCGCTATCGGAGACATTGATCGTAGTTTTTCCGTTAACAAGCAGGCAACTGCTGCCACCTCCGTCGAGGTTGAGCCCCTTTACACAACCCAGGTCTTTTAAGATCTGCGCTTCCTGGGTGAGTGTGGCGCCGTGTGCAATATTATTTCTTCCTTCTACCATTAATATAATGAGCTTCCCATTTGCCGTATAGCCCATCGCAGTGCGGGGATGTTTGTCATGGATGGCTTTACCCACGAATTTTAATTCTTCATTGTTCGTGATTTTTATATCCCCATTCTCCAAAAGAACCGGTCCCCCTCCCACCGCGGTTTTCATCTTCCATCTGGAAAGTGTCTTTCCATTCACTATGTAACCCAACTTAGATAGATACAGAACGGCACTGTCAAACCGGAATAGGACGGATGAATCTTTTTTGGGATCAACTGGGACCCGGGTATCATATGCAAAGCGCCTCGCCGAATCCGTAAAAAGCCAGGTGATATCCGCCCGGCGATTTTTGGATATGCCCAGCGCGCTGCCAAAAGGATGGCGATAGGTAAACGTATCCTTTCCCCTCCCATTTATAGTATGGATATTATAAGCCAGCAATTCACTATTCTTTATCACCGCATCAAGACTGCGGTTGGTTTCGTAAGAGAAGAACGTACAGTTGACAACTGCGAGGGGGTGATGGTTTCTTTCGTAAAAAGCAGAGGGTGTCAATCTACGGTCATGTGCCGTATCAACGGTAAAGTCCAATTTTTTATCCTTCAAATCGGCTATAAGATAGTAGGCCCTGAACGGGGCCGTGTCGATCGGCTCGTTAGTGAAATATACATGAACAGAGGAAGGCAGGGGCTGGTACAACGAGTCTACGTTTTGCCACTTTAATTGACCGAAAGTAAAAACCGGATAGAAAATGAATATGGCCATCCATCTCTTCATGAGGCCAACTGCCGTGTGCCGATTGGTGACTGTTGACTGTTTTTCCATTCCTGTCTTCCCAATCCCGCAAAAACATGTCGTTCGCTGTGATAGGAAGACCGCACTAAGGGTCCGCTTTCCACGTAATCCAGTCCAAGCTGGTAACCGATCTCACGGTATTCGGCAAATTCGTCGGGATGCACAAAGCGGTAAACGGATAAATGGTTCCGGGTGGGCTGCAGGTATTGACCCAATGTGATCACGTCACAGCCATTATCCCGGAGGTCTTTCATGGTCTGTATTACTTCTTCTTTTTGTTCACCCAGGCCGAGCATGATGCCACTCTTGGTTCGCATGCCCCCTTCTTTCAATACCCTGATCACTTCCATACTGCGCCAGTACTTGGCCTGTATGCGAACCTGCCGGGTCAATCGTTCCACGGTTTCGATATTATGAGATACTACTTCCGGTTGGGCGTCTATGATCCGCTGGATATTTTCTTGTTCCCCTTTGAAATCGGGTATTAATGTTTCGAGGGTGGTTTCAGGGTTCAGTGTTTGTACGGCTTTGATCGTATTGTGCCAGATGATGGAGCCACCGTCTTTCAGCTCATCGCGGTCTACAGATGTAATGACCGCGTGTTTCACTTTCATCAGGTGTATGGCTTCGGCTACCCGTTGCGGTTCATCCCAGTCCAGCGGATCGGGTCTCCCGGTAGCAACCGCACAAAATCCGCAACTGCGTGTGCAGGTATTTCCAAGGATCATAAAAGTGGCGGTGCCGGCGCCCCAGCATTCACCCATATTGGGGCAATTCCCGCTTTCGCAGATCGTATGCAGTTTGTAATCGTCAACCAACTGGCGGAGGTGCCGGTAGTTTTCGCCTATGGGAAGTTTGACCCGGAGCCAGGCTGGCTTTTTCACTTTAGTATCTTTCTCACTTATTTCCGTGACAACGGGGAGTTCGATCATGCTGCAAAAATACAGAGTAAGAAGGACAATTATAAACGATGAAACATCCTGAAAGGATCGGGTACTTATTTGCGTCGCCCGAATAATATGGAAATATATCCCTGGAAGTAAAACTGTTTTTCTTTCTGATCCACCATGATCGGGATCTTCTCACCATAAAATTCGGCGCTGATGCCCACTTCAATCCCTGAGACCACTTCATTAAAACGACCATAATCAAATCGCAATGCCGATTTTACAAAAGCTCCCGGTTTTACTTTTATTTCATTCCAGCCTTTTCCAAAACTCGCGCCCCCTAATATGGTAGGACCCAGAAACAGGGCGCTGTCAGCCTTCGAATACTTGATCGTCATTGATTCACCCGTGGCGGGATCCTGCACATCTATATAATAGGGTCGCAAGAGTCCCAGTGCAAGACCACCGTTATACACAGCCGAAACAGCCACTCCATTTTTGTTTCCTTTCTGACCGAGAATATACTGCTGCCCGAATCCAAGGGTAAGCTGGTAAAAATGATTGATCTTCCCGTAAATAAATGGATTACCAAATAAAAAGCCATCACTGGGTTGCTTGTCTTCCTTCTGGTGTTTGATCTCGGTAAAATCGAGCCGGTAAATGGTGGTTTTGCGATTGGTCTTCAGCCTCCCCAGTTCATAAAAAGCACCGTAGCCATTGGTACGGAACTGGATGCCAAACAAATTTTGTTTCCGGTAG